>NZ_JANION010000191.1:0-6259 GCF_024610815.1 Mixta sp. | reverse complement strand
GAGAGCAGCCGACCGCGCATCCGCAGCAGCGCGCCGGGCGCGATACGCAGCTGCGGGTCCAGCAGCGAGCCGCTCAGCGTGCCGGGCAAAGAGGCGTAAAATTGCAGCGCGGCCAGCTTGCTTTCGCCAGTCAAACGTAGCGGCAGATCGCTGTCGCTCAGTGACAGACGGCCCGGCCCCAGGGTTAGCACCACGTTGCCTTTGCCGCCGCGCCCCTGCGTCAGCATATTCATGCGTCCGCCGATCCCGGTCGCCTCCAGCCCCTGCCGCCAGTTTGTAAACCTCAACGCTACGCCGCCCGCCAGCGGCTGCGTCGCCCACGGCCAGCGCCAACGGCCCGCCGTAATGCGAATCTGTTCAGCGCTGACCTGCCACGGCAGATCCACCAGCGGCGTCGCTTCATCTGGCGAGGTGACGGTCAAACTGCCCGCCTGCTGACGCCAGTCAAGGGCGACATGCAGCGGATGCGGCGCCTGCGCCAGCGTAAAATCGCCTTCAAGCCGCCCGGTTTCCGGCACGCCGTTGGCGAACTCCGTCAGTTCCAGCGCGCCATGCAGCGTAACGGGCTGGGTAAGGCCCGGCGCCTGAAGCGTCAGCTGACGCAGCGACAGATGCTGCCCTTGCAGATCGGCCTGCACGCGCAGGTTCTCGCCCTGATAATCGAGCCGCTGCGCCGTGCGGTCGAGGGTCAGCCGCAGCGCGCCCGCCCAGCTCTGATAAGGATTCACGATCAGCTGCTTTACCGTTACGTCGGCGGACGGCAGCAGCGCCTGCCACTGCGCCAGGGTGCGCGGCGCGGCGGGAGAGGCATCGTTATCGGGCAGCTGACTCAGGCAGGCGCTGTCGAGCGCCAGACGCTGCGCGTCGGCCTGCCAGCGTGAATGGCCATAGCGCAGCGTCAGTTCGTCGACCTCAGCCAACAGGCAGTCGCCCGCCAGATAGCGCAGCGCCGGAATATATAGCGCTCCCTGCCGCCAGCGCGGAGAGGCATCAAGCGCGATGCGCGTGCCTGCGGGCAGCCAGATCCCTGCCAGGCGCGGCAGCCAGTGCGTCACGCTCAGCAGCAGCGCCAGCACCAGCAGAACCAACGCCAGCAGAAAGGCCAGAGCGAAAGAGAAGCGCCGACGCATTGCCATAACAGTCCTGTTCTGTAAAAAATCCCGACGGCTATGATGGCACGATCGTCAGGCAGGGTGAAGAATCGAGACGCGTTAATCCCTGTGTAAACGTAACGTAGATTAAAGGTTACGTCATATGACAGCCAGTCTAGAATAAAGGGAGAAGACAATAAGGAGACGATAATGAAACTTGCGGTCTATAGCACCAAACAGTATGACAAGAAATATCTCGATCATGTTAACGAGCGCTTTGGTTTCGATATCGAATATTTCGATTTCCTGCTGACTGAACGTACGGCGATCAACGCCGTCAACTGCGAAGCCGTTTGTATTTTTGTTAATGATGACGCCAGCCGCCCGGTGCTGGAGATTCTTCATGCCCAGGGAGTAAAAATTATCGCGTTACGCTGCGCCGGTTTTAATAACGTCGATCTGGACGCGGCGAAAGAGCTGGGAATGAAGGTGGTGCGCGTGCCGGCCTACTCGCCGGAGGCGGTAGCGGAACACGCGGTCGGTATCATGATGACGCTGAACCGCCGTATTCATCGCGCTTATCAGCGCACCCGCGACGCCAACTTTTCGCTGGAAGGGCTGATCGGCTTTAACATGCATGGCCGCACCGCTGGCGTTATCGGCACCGGGAAGATCGGCATCGCCACGCTGCGCATCCTGAAAGGGTTCGGCATGCGTCTGCTGGCGTTCGATCCTTATCCAAACCCGCAGGCGCTGGACCTGGGCGCGGAGTATGTCGATATCAAAACGCTGTTTAAAGAGTCGGACGTGATTACGCTGCACTGTCCGCTGACGCCGGAAAACCATCATCTGCTGGACGCCGCCGCCTTCAGTCAGATGAAAGATGGCGTGATGATCATCAATACCAGCCGCGGCGGCCTGGTCGATTCGCAGGCGGCGATTGACGCGCTGAAACAGCAGAAAATCGGCTCGCTCGGTATGGACGTCTATGAGAATGAGCGCGATCTGTTCTTTGAAGATAAGTCTAACGATGTGATTCAGGATGACGTTTTCCGTCGTCTGTCGGCCTGCCATAACGTGCTGTTTACCGGCCATCAGGCATTCCTGACCGCCGAAGCGCTGACCGCTATTTCTGAAACCACCCTCTCCAATTTGCAACAGTTGCAAAAAGGCGAAGCCTGCCCGAACGAAGTCAACGCTTAGCCACTTATTGCTGGTGCGTTCTGCGCGCCAGCCTCCTTAAAAGCGTGCGCAGCTTCCGCTTTCCAGCGCGCTTTCGCTACAGCGGCGTCCATTCGCTAACTGACACATGCCGATGCTGCTGCCATCAAGCTGACGTGAAAACGCCAACGTGCCGCCTGCGCTGGCGCAGTTGCTTTCCGCTAAGGATGACATGGCGACTCTGGGCTGTACGTGAGCGGCGGTAGCCTGCTGTGGTGGTTCATTGTCGCTGCTGCTGCATGCTGAAAGTAGCAGCGCAGCGCCGGCAAGCAGAAAGGAGGCTGCTTTCATCTGTCGGGCTCCGGGATTAGTGAAGTGAAGGCTTTGCCAGCATAAGCGACGTTTATCGGTGCGTCGAGATGTGAAACAACTTTTTACGTAATTTTCCCGTGCAAAAGTCTCCAGGAATACTCCCGTTTCGCTTACGGAATAGACCGAAATTATTTCATGCCGAAAGCAATGCGCTATCTCCCTTCTGAAAAGGATCGCTTGTCAATCTTCGAACGCTCTGGCATTTTGGAAACGAATGTTTCCTTATTCGGAAAAGCGATCATGACATTATTAGCGGGTACTGCCGACAGCGGCAAAGAACGCGGACGCCCCAGGGCGTTCGATCCTGAACTGGCGCTGGATAACGCCATGCTGGTCTTCAGGCAGAGGGGTTTTCACGCAGCCTCGATTGCGGATTTAACTACCGCAATGAACCTCACCGCGGGCAGCCTGTATAAAGCGTTTAAAGATAAGCGCACCCTTTTTTTGCAGGTTTTCGACCGCTACATCGCCTTACGCCATGCCGAATTGCAGTCGCGGCTGGCGCAATGCGCCAACGGACGCGCGCGCGTCGCCGAGCTGCTGCGCTTTTACCTTGATTCGGCATTTGATTTTGAAGGACGCCGCGGCTGTCTGGTGGTCGGCAGCGCGACAGAACTTCAGGTGTTGGATGAGGAACTGTCGGAGCGGGTGCGTCAGGCGGTGATGCGCAACAAAGCGCGACTGATTTCAATGCTGGAAGAAGGACAACGTGACGGCTCCGTGTCCTCCGCCATTCATGCGGAAACCGCCGCCGGGCTGATTCTTTGCATCACCTTTGGCATCCGCGTAGTGGGAAAAATCGAAGATATCGCTGAACGCGAGAATACCGTCAGCCTGGCGCTGAAGATGCTCGACTGACTTTTTTACAGACATAAACAGTCTGAACCTGTTAATGCCGCATTCAATCATAAGGTGACCAGATGGATAATTCGAACCAGGCCGTGAATACCACGCCACTGCGCTATGCCGTTGCCGACCCTGCCGCTTTAAGCGATCCGCGTCTTACTGGCTTTACGCACCGTTACGCCAATGTGGAAGGCGTGCGAATGCATTATGTCATGGGCGGCGATGCCGCAGGCGAAACGCTGGTGCTGCTGGCGGGCTTTCCGCAGAGCTGGTACGCATGGCGCAAAGTGATGTCGATGCTGGCGACAAGTTATCGCATTATCGCGCTGGATCTGCCAGGCCAGGGTGACTCCGATCGGCCTGAAACAGGCTATGACACCCGTGCGCTGGCGGAAAAAGTACACGGCCTGTTAGCACAGCTCCATATCGACCGCTATTTTATCGCGGCGCATGACGTGGGCGCATGGGTGGCATGGCCTTACGCCGCGCTGTATCGGGATGAGGTGCGCGCGCTGGCGCTGCTGGATGCGGGCATTCCGGGCGTAACTTTGCCGGACGCGCTGCCGGTTTCGCCCGACAAAGCCTGGAAAACCTGGCACTTCGCCTTTCATGTGATCCCCGATTTACCGGAGGCGTTGATTGCCGGACGCGAACGTCTTTATATCGACTGGTTCCTGAAGCGTAAAGCGGCCCGCCCCGACTGCTTTACCGATGAGGATATCGATGAATATCTGCGCGTGCTGATGATAAACGGCGGATTGCGCGCAGGCCTGGGCTATTATCGCGCCGCCGCGCTTTCCGCCGCGCAGAATCGCGAACTGTTGCAGACAGGCCCGCTCAGCATGCCGATCCTGGCGCTTAGCGCCGATCAGGGGTCGATTGCCGATATGGCCGCCCCGCTGCGCCCATTTGCAGAAAACGTATCGGGCGTATTGATCCCGCACTGCGGCCATTTTATTCCTGATGAACAGCCTCAGGCGGTCGCCAACGAATTGCGCGCCTTCTTTAACTGATAAAGCCTCATGGTTGACCGCTCGTTCAGGCGCTCATCTCCGCGCGGTTGCGTCCGTTGCGCTTCGCGTCGTAGAGCGCCTTGTCCGCGCGCTCCTTAAGCCGCTCCGCTTCGCCCTGCTGGCCGCTGGCGATCAGGGTGCAGCAGCCTGCGCTGATCGTCACCACCTTTTCCTGACGTTCCGTCGCTTCGTGGAGAAGGCCCGCTTCGCGCACCGCACGCACCGCTTTCTCAGCAAACAGCTTTACGTCAGCCACGCCCGCAAAAGGCAGAATGATGGCAAACTCCTCGCCGCCGTAGCGTGCCACCACATCACTATGACGATGGGTCAGCCCGCGTAGCACTGTCCCTACTTTTTTCAGGCACATATCGCCGGCAACGTGTCCGTAGGTATCGTTGTAGCGTTTAAAGAAGTCGATATCCAACATAATCAGCGACAGCGGCTCGCCGCTTTTGCGGGAGCGCTGTAACTCCTGCTCCAGCAGCGCATCGAATTGCCTGCGATTCGCCAGCCCGGTCAAGCCATCCACCAGCGCCAGCGATTGTAGCGTATGGTTTATTGTCGTCAGCTCATCCCTGACCTGCGTCAGCTCGATTTGGTTTCTGACATTGGCGCTAACCTGCCGTAAAACAAACCAGCCCATAATGATTATCATTGCCAGCAGCACCAGGTTCAGTATGACGTCAGTCAGATTCGCGGCAAGCCAGTCAGCGCGAATTTTATCGCGATCATAGCCTGCGGTGACAATCAACGGATACTGCTCCAGGCGGGCATAGCCGTAGATGCGCTCGATGCCGTCCAACGCCGAACGCCATGTCGCGCTGCCGCTGGCAGAGGTTTTAAGCATGGTGGTAAAGAGCGGACTGGCGGAGAGGCTTTTATTGATCACCGAATCCGGCAGCGGGCGCACGTAGAGAACCGCACTGTCAGCCAGAATCAGCCCCAACACATCACGCTCGCCGAGAATGTAGTAGCTATAAAACTGCCTGAAGTAATCCACCTTTACCGTCGCCAGCGCCACGCCGGCAAATTCGCCTTTGCTGTCATTCAGACGCACCGATACCGGAATCACCAGATCGCCGGTGGAGCGGCTGCGGATGACACGGCTGATATGTGCTTTGGCATCATTATGCGTCCGGTGCCAGATAAAATATTCCCGATCCGCATTGCTGGCTTTGGCAGGGATATTGTTCCCCGATGTAACGATCCAATTGCCCTGCTTATCATAAATAAACAGGCCATGCAGCTGCGCCAGCTTGCCATGCTGCTCCTTCAACTGACGAGCAAATGCCGGAGAGGAGGCGTAGCCCGGCCCGTTTTGCCGCAGCTGTCTCACCGCGTCGGCCAGCGTGATATCGACCTGAAGAAACGCATCCTGCGCCTGGCGCGCCAGCGAGACCGAAAGATTGCGGGCGTCATTTTCGCTTTTAGTCAACGTATGTTCCCAGGAAACCCATAGCGACCAGCTGTTGATGCCAATGACGGCCAGGCCGGTAAACAACAAGAAAACGGCCATGCTTCGACCAAGAGAAGTGCGTAAAAGTGATGAAACTGAGCTATCCGCTTTTCTGTTCACGCGCGCTGTTTCCTGAAGAGTGTTGATTATTGAGAAGCATAACTGATGAAACAAATATCGGAAACGAGGAAGTTGCAAGATGACGCGTTATTGCGCAGCTGGACAAAAATTTTATATATCACGGACATATTTCGCTCCGGTAAAAACTGCTCTTCAAAAGGAATAAAAATTGAAGCGTGTCAAATTCAATAACCCTGTTC
>NZ_JANION010000190.1:0-13411 GCF_024610815.1 Mixta sp. | reverse complement strand
AGTAGAAAAAGATGGTGAACAGCACGGCAGAAAGCGCCAGATTTTGCAGGCGCAGCACGCTGAACATATTCCACTCTAAAGAGAAGTAGCCGTCGAGCGTTCCCGGCAGCGAGCCTACCGCGGGCGCAAACAGCGTTAGCAGCAGCAGGGTAAACAGCGGCGCCAGGGTATTAATCAGGCAAAGCCTGACGCCAATCCCCTGATGTCCGGGATTATAGCGCCACCGGCGGCCCAGCCATCGGCGCGCCAGCCAGCTGCAGACGAGAATCGGCGTCAGCAGCGCCAGCGTGAAGGCCAGCGCCGGCAGCGAGGCGGCGAAAAGAAGACGAAAGGTAATGAAAAAAGCCAGACAGAGCGGAGCCGTCGCCGCGCGGCCAAAGATATAGATGGCCGCGACCGCCAACCCGTAAGGAAGATAACAGAGGTAGACCTGCTGACCAGCGATAAAAAGCGTGGGTGATAAAAAATGGGCAAAAGGCGTGAGGAAAAGCAGCAGCAAAAAAGCCGTCAGGTTCTTTTGCAGCGGGCTGATGGAATGCTCTGACACGGCTTACCCTGGGGTTAAAAAACAGGCGGATTGATTCAGGACGCAATAGTAAAAACTATAAAGCAGCAGCACAAGGAAACAGAAAGTAAAAAAAGCATCAGGCTGTGGCGGCTTATCAAGAAATTGAAATGCAAAACGCATTGAGTTAGCGGAATGGAAATAAGTTGTTGGCGAGGGGTGTTGAAAAAGCCAGCAGCGTTGCGTAAAGGTTATCTACGGTCGAAGAAAAAATACGGCGACGTCTTTTACTGACGCCGCCCAATGTCATCGCTTTTGCGGTCAGGCGGAGAGCATCGCTTCCAGCTGCTCCTGCGCATCAAGCCAGGCCATTTCACAATCTTCCAGCGCAGATTTTGCCGTCGCCTGCTGCTGCAATGCGGCGGTCAGATCCGCTTTACGGCTTTGATCGTAAATAGCGGCGTCGGCCAGCTTCGCTTCCGCCTCGGCCAGCTGAGCGTTAAGCTTCTCCATCTCTTTTTCCAGCTTTTCGATCTGCTTGCGCAGCGGCTGCGTTTGGGCGCGCAGCTCCGCATCGCGTCGCTTCTGATCTTTACGCGCCTGGGCGCTGTTGCCGTTATCCTGTTTCGGTTCGGCATCCTGCTGCGCCTGCTGTTTTTGCAGATCGCTGAGCCACTGCTGGTAGTCGTCCAGGTCGCCAGCGAACGCTTCAACCTTACCGTCATGCACCAAATAAAGATCGTCGGTGGTGGATCGCAGCAGATGACGATCGTGCGACACCACCACCAGCGCGCCTTCGAAATCGATCAGCGCTTCCGTTAACGCCTGGCGCATGTCGAGATCGAGGTGGTTAGTCGGTTCATCAAGCAGCAGCAGGTTCGGACGCTGCCAGACGATCAGCGCCAGTACCAGACGCGCTTTCTCGCCACCGGAGAAACGTTCGGTCGCCTCCGCTACCTTATCGCCCTGAAAGCCGAAACCGCCAAGGTAGTCGCGCAGCTGCTGTTCCGGCAGTTTCGGCGCCTGACGCGCCAGGTGCTGCAACGGCGATTCATCCGCGCGCAGAAACTCCAGCTGATGCTGTGCGAAATAGCCCAGCTGCACCCCTTTGGCGAGGCCGATTTCCCCTTTTTGCGGCGCCAGTTCGCCCGCCAGCAGCTTGATCAGCGTCGATTTGCCAGCGCCGTTGCGGCCCAGCAAACCGATGCGCGAGCCCGGCACCAGGTTCAGCTTGATCGAATCGAGAATCACACGATCGCCATAGCCCGCGGAGACCTTTTCCATATTCAGCAGCGGGTTCGGCAGGTTTTCCGGCGCGCGGAAGCTGAAGCTGAAGGGGTTATCGACGTGCGCTGGCGAGATCAGCTCCATGCGCTCCAGCATTTTGATGCGGCTCTGCGCCTGTTTAGCTTTGCTGGCCTTGGCGCGGAAGCGATCGATATAGCTTTGCAGGTGCGCCACTTTGCGCTGCTGTTGCTCAAACTGCGACTGCTGCTGGGAAAGCCTGGTGGCGCGCTGCTGCTCGAACGAGCTGTAGTTGCCGGTATATTCATACAGGCTTTGCTGCTCGATATGCAGGATTTTGTCCACAACCGGATCGAGAAAGTCGCGGTCGTGGGAGATCAGGATCAGCGTGCCGCTGTAGCTTTTCAGCCAGCGCTCCAGCCAGATAACGGCGTCGAGATCGAGGTGGTTGGTCGGTTCGTCGAGCAGCAACAGGTCGGAACGGCAGATCAGCGCCTGCGCCAGGTTCAAGCGCATGCGCCAGCCGCCGGAGAAGTCGCTGACCGGCCGCTGCAGCTGCTCCTGACTAAAGCCCAAACCGTGAAGCAGGCTGGCGGCGCGCGCCTGTATACTCCAGGCCTGAATCGCGTCCAGCTTGCCGTGCAGTAGCGCAATGGCGTTGCCGTCATTTTTTTCGTTAGCGCGCTGTAATTCGGACTCCAGCTGACGATATTCACGATCGCCGTCAATAACATACTCAATGGCGGCGACCGACAGCGCCGGGGTTTCCTGATTAACCCACGCCAGAGACCAGTTTCCTGGGAAGGTGACGCTGCCTGCATCGGCGCTGAGTTCATTTTTCAATAGCGCCAACAGCGTAGATTTACCACAGCCGTTTTTACCCACCAGTCCCACTTTCTGTCCTGGGTTGATGGTGGCGGTGGCGTTGTCCAGCAGTATGCGGGTGCCACGTCGGATCTGTAACGAGGAGAATACAATCATAAGCGCCGTATTGTCAGAATATGTTAATTTATTGTCATCATAATCAGTCAGGAATCACCGATTCCGTTATGTCGTGCATGGTAGCGGAAAACCCGCATCATGACGACGATTTGGAGGGGAGAGATGTCGCAGCCGCCTAAGGTTTTGCTGCTGTATGCCCATCCGGAATCACAAGATTCGATAGCCAATCGGGTCTTGCTGCAGCCGGCGCAGCAATTATCACACGTTACCGTACACGATCTGTACGCGCACTATCCTGATTTCTTTATCGATATTCACCATGAACAGCAGCTGCTGCGGGAGCATCAAATCATCGTTTTTCAGCATCCCCTTTATACCTATAGTTGCCCGGCGTTGCTGAAAGAGTGGCTGGATCGCGTGCTGTCGCGCGGCTTCGCCAGCGGCCCGGAAGGCAACGCGCTGGAAGGGAAATACTGGCGCAGCGTCGTTACGACCGGTGAGCCGGAGGCGGCCTATCATCAGGACGGGCTTAACCGCTACCCGATGACGGAAATCATGCGTCCCTTCGAGCTGACCGCACAGCTGTGCCGCATGCACTGGCTGGCACCGATGGTGATCTACTGGGCGCGCCGTCAGCCGCCGGAGATGATGAAAACCTACGCGCAGGCTTACGGCGAGTGGCTTTCTTCCCCTTTGCCCTCAGGAGTCGCATAAATGGAAGGACAAACCTTACTGACGGCGGGCGTGGTTTATCTGTTCGCCGCGGTGGTGGCGGTGCCTATCGCCGCCCGCCTGGGTATCGGTGCGGTGTTGGGCTACCTGCTGGCGGGTATCGCCATCGGCCCGTGGGGACTGGGCTTTATCAGCGACGTCGATGAGATCCTGCACTTTTCGGAGCTCGGCGTGGTGTTCCTGATGTTCCTGATCGGCCTGGAGCTAAACCCCTCGAAGCTGTGGGCGCTGCGGCGATCGATCTTCGGCGTCGGCGCCGCGCAGGTGATCTTCAGCGCGGTGGTGCTGGCCGGGCTGTTGCTGCTGACCGACTTCTCCTGGCAGGCGGCGACCATTGGCGGCATTGGATTGGCGATGTCCTCTACGGCGATGGCCTTACAGCTGATGCGCGATAAAGGGATGAACCGCAGCGAAGCGGGTCAGCTCGGCTTTTCGGTGCTGTTGTTTCAGGATTTGGCGGTGATCCCGGCGCTGGCGCTGGTGCCGCTGCTGGCAGGCGCCGACAGCGGCCATACCGACTGGATGAAGATCGGCATGAAGGTATTGGCGTTCGCGGGCATGCTGATTGGCGGACGGCTGCTGCTGCGGCCGATTTTCCGCTATATCGCCGCCTCCGGCGTGCGCGAAGTGTTTACCGCCGCCGCGCTGCTGCTGGTGTTGAGTTCAGCGCTGTTTATGGACGCGCTTGGACTGTCGATGGCGTTGGGCACGTTTATCGCGGGCATCCTGCTGGCGGAAAGTGAATATCGTCACGAGCTGGAAAGCGCAATCGAGCCGTTTAAAGGCTTGCTGCTCGGCCTGTTCTTTATCTCGGTTGGCATGGCGCTTAATTTAGGTGTGCTTTATACGCATCTGCTGGCGGTGCTGGCGGGCGTTCTGGTGCTGGTGGCGGTGAAAACGCTGGTGCTCTATCTGCTGGCGCGCATCTACGGTTTGCGCAGTTCGGAACGTTTACAGTTCGCTGGCGTGCTGAGTCAGGGCGGCGAATTCGCTTTCGTGCTGTTTTCCGCCGCGTCGTCCGCGCATCTGTTCCGTGGCGATCAATTACCGCTGCTGTTGGTAACCGTTACGCTCTCTATGATGACCACGCCGCTGTTGATGCAGGGCGTGGATCGTATTCTGGTGCGCCGCTTTAACGAGCCGGACGAGCAGGCGGAAAAGCCCTGGGTGGATGACGATCAGCCGCAGGTGATCGTGGTCGGCTTTGGCCGCTTCGGTCAGGTGATTGGCCGTCTGCTGATGGCCAACAAAAAGCGCATCACGGTGCTGGAACGGGATATCAGCGCCGTAAGCCTGATGCGGAAATATGGTTATAAAGTATACTATGGAGATGCGACGGAGCTGGAGCTGCTGCGCGCCGCTGGCGCCGCCAGCGCGCAGTCTATCGTGATCACCTGCAACGACCCGGAAGACACGATGAATATCGTGCACCTTTGTCAGCATCACTTCCCTCATCTGCAAATCCTGGCGCGCGCACGCGGACGCGTCGAGGCGCATGAGCTACTGCAGGCGGGGGTAACACAGTTCTCGCGTGAAACCTTTTCCAGCGCGCTGGAGCTGGGCCGCAAGACGCTGATGAGTCTGGGAATGCACCCGCATCAGGCGCACCGCGCGCAGCTGCATTTCCGTCGGCTTGATATGCGTATGCTGCGCGAGCTGATGCCGAACCATACGGACAATGCGCAAATCTCCCGCGTGCGTGAGGCGCGCCGCGAGCTGGAAGATATTTTCCATCGCGAGATGCAGCAGGAAAAACATCAGTTTGACGGCTGGGACGGATCGGAATGAGTCGCGTCGCTCAGGCTGGCAGAGAGCAACTACAGGAAAGAACAATGCGTAAACGTTTTATTGCCGGTGCGGCCTGTCCGCACTGCCAGGAAAAAGACACGCTGGCGATGTGGCGTGAAAATAATGTCGATGTCGTGGAGTGCGTGAAGTGCGGCCATCAGATGCGCGAAGCGGATAAGGAAGTGCGTGATGAACTGCGCAAGCAGGAGCAAATTATCGGGATTTTTCACCCGGAGTAGCGGAACAGCGCAGCTTTTTTTAAGCTTACCCTTACAGCGGCACTGAATTCCGTTACAATCTGCATCGTTAACATTGCCTGCGCGTCTTGCCGCTACGGCACGCAAAGGGTCAGCATCTGGATCTTTCTGGTTGGTGTTATTGCACGCGAAAATAGACCAATGAGTCGGGATCAAAGCTCTCAACGGTTAGGAGATATCATGAAAGTAGCAAAAGACCTGGTGGTCAGCCTGGCTTACCAGGTACGTACAGAAGACGGTGTGTTGGTCGACGAGTCTCCGGTGAGCGCGCCGTTGGACTATCTGCACGGTCATGGTTCCCTGATTTCTGGTCTGGAAAAAGCTCTGGAAAATCATGAAGTCGGCGACAAATTTGATGTGCATATCGCCGCGAATGACGCCTACGGCCAGTATGATGACAACCTGGTGCAGCGCGTACCGAAGGATGTTTTTATGGGCGTGGACGAACTGCAGGTCGGCATGCGTTTTCTGGCGGAAACCGATCAGGGTCCGGTGCCGGTAGAAATCACTGAAGTGGAAGACGATCACGTTGTGGTTGACGGCAATCATATGCTGGCTGGCCAGAACCTGAACTTCCACGTAGAAGTCGTTGCTATCCGCGAAGCGACGCCGGAAGAACTGGCTCACGGCCACGTTCACGGCGAGCATGACCATCACCACGATCACGAGCACGACCATGGCCACAGCCACGGTCAGGGTGGTTGCGGCAACGGCGGCTGCGGCTGCCACTAAGGCGCTCTACGCGGCGCGAAAGCAAAAAAGCATCGGCCAGGCCGGTGCTTTTTTATTAGGCTGGCGCCGACGACAATCAGTAGTGCGGCGGCGGCGTCTCTTCCGACGGATGCGCCATTAGCGACGGCGCTGCGGCCTTCAGCTTATCGATCAGCAGACGGATCTGCTCACGCATTTTGGCCATTTCCATTTCATGCTGAATGACCGTCTGATTAAGCTCTTCAATCGTCTGCTCCTGAAAAGCGAGCTTGCTTTCCAACAGCTCTAACTGTTGCTCAACGCTATTTTGCTGCATAGCCGTTCCTCCTGTTGCGCGTGACCGGATTGCGGTCCGTATAAGAAAAAACCACTTGCCTTCACGCTTAAGTGACCCGATTTTGCCCGCGAAGGTTGAAAAAGCACAGTCTTATCGTCATATCAGTTGAAACTTCCCGACATAAAAAGGATGGGAAGTGGTCTTAAGTTTGCCGGGCGGGCATGATAAGTTGTTCCGCACAGTTATAGTACAGGCCGTATGGTCTGCAACGATTGCCGGGGTGAGAGGCTTCGGTTTTGGAGATAATGGATGAAATCACTGTTTAAAATTACAATGTTAGCCGCCACCATGGCCGCCGCACTCAATGCACCGCTGGCATTGGCAGCAGACTCCGCACCGGCTCAACAGGCTGCACCTCAGGCTCCTAAAAATGCCGCTTTTAAAGATGAAAATCAGCAGTCCGCCTATGCGCTGGGCGCTTCGCTGGGCCGCTATATGGAAAACTCGCTGAAAGAGCAGGAGAAGCTGGGCATTCAGCTGGATAAAGCGCAGCTTATCGCTGGCGTTCAGGATGCGTTTGCGGGCAAAAGCAAACTTTCCGATCAGGAGATCGAGCAGACCCTGCAATCTTTTGAAGGCCGCGTGAAAGGCGCCGCTCAGGCGAAAATGGAAAAAGACGCGAAAGAGAACGCCGACAAGGGCGAAGCTTACGCATCGAAATTCGCTAAGCAGAAAGGCGTGAAGAAAACGGAAAGCGGACTGCTGTATCAGGTAGAGAAAGAGGGCAGCGGCGACGCGCCGAAAGATAGCGACACCGTTGTGGTTAACTATAAAGGCACGCTGATCGACGGTTCTGAGTTCGATAACTCCTACACCCGCGGCGAACCGCTCTCCTTCCGTCTGGACGGCGTGATCCCCGGCTGGACCGAAGGCCTGAAGCACGTCAAGAAAGGCGGCAAAATCAAGCTGGTGATCCCGCCGCAGCTGGCCTACGGCAAAAACGGCGTGCCGGGCATTCCGCCGAACTCTACGCTGGTGTTTGACGTCGAGCTGTTGGATATCAAGCCAGCGCCGAAAGCAGACGAAAAAAACCAGGCGCCGGTCGCAGACGACAAGAGCGCGCAGTAAGATTTCCGCCGCCGCGTTTACGCGGCGGTTTCTCTTTGCATGACGGTCGGCCCTCGACGGGACAAAAATCTGGCATAAGCTGCAGACATTTGCCAGACTAGCGCTGCGCAAATTTGTATGACGAGTCTGCCCTGGCCGCGCTGAGACAGGCTCCAGCCAATTAGGGTAAAGTCTTTCATGTCTAATCCATTCAATCCGGGCGATCTGAGCGATATCGATTTACTCGATCAGCATCCGTTCGACCAAACCGATTACGATATTCTTAAGTCTTACGAGGCTGTCGTGGACGGGCTCGCCATGCTTATCGGTTCGCATTGCGAAATCGTGCTCCATTCGCTGGAAGATTTAAAATGTTCCGCGGTGCGCATCGCCAACGGCGAGCATACTGGCCGTAAAGTCGGCTCACCGATTACCGATCTGGCGCTGCGCATGCTGCATGATATGACCGGGGCGGACAGCAACGTCTCGCGCGCCTATTTCACCCGCGCGAAAAGCGGCGTACTGATGAAATCAGTGACGATCGCTATCCGCAATCGTCAGCAACGCGTGATAGGCCTGCTCTGCATCAACATGAACCTTGATGTGCCGTTCTCGCAAATTATGTCGACCTTTATGCCGCCGGAGACGCCGGATGTCGCTTCGCAGGTTAACTTCGCCTCCTCTGTAGAGGATCTGGTGACACAGACGCTGGAATTCACCATTGAAGAGGTGAGCGCCGATCGCAACGTAGCGAATAACATGAAGAACCGCCAGATTGTGCTGAACCTCTATGAGAAAGGCATTTTTGATATCAAGGACGCCATCAATCAGGTGGCCGACCGGCTTAATATTTCCAAACACACGGTCTATCTCTATATCCGCCAGTTTAAGAGCGGCGATACAGGGCAGGAGCGGTGATGCGTTACACGCTGTTGGTGACCGGACCGGCTTATGGTACGCAGCAGGCGAGCAGCGCGCTGCTGTTCGCCCACGCTTTAATGGCGGCGGGTCATCAGCTGTCGAGCGTCTTCTTTTATCGCGAAGGCGTGCTTAACGGCAATCAGCTGACGGCGCCGGCCAGCGACGAGTTCGATCTGGTACGTGCCTGGCAGGCCTTGCAACAGCAGGGCGTGACGCTGAACATTTGCGTTGCGGCCGCGTTGCGGCGCGGCGTGACCGATGAGCAGGAGGCGGCCAGCCTGGGATTGCCTGCGGCCAATCTGCAGCCGGGATTCCAGCTGGCAGGCCTCGGCGCGCTGGCGGAAGCGGCGTTGACCAGTGACAGAGTGGTGCAGTTTTAATGAAGTCGATCGCCTTTGTGTTTACGCGCGCGCCTCACGGCAGCAGTAGCGGACGAGAAGGGCTGGATGCCGCGCTGGCGACTGCCGCCGTCTGCGAACAGGTATCGCTGTTTTTTATCGGCGACGGCGTGCTGCAGCTGACTGCCGGGCAGCAGCCGGAGAAAGTGCTGGCGCGTAACTATATCGCTACCTTCGGCGTGCTGCCGTTGTATGACGTCGAGGCGTGCTACCTCTGCGCGCAGTCGCTGGCTGAACGCGGCCTGACGGCGGAAAGCCAACGGGTGCTGGACGCCGAGGTGCTGGAGAGCGACGCGCTGCGTGCCCGGCTCACCGAAGCGGACCACATCCTGACTTTTTAAAGGAGCGAGAATGCTGCATACGCTGGCCAGTTCCCCTTTCCAGTGCGATTACACATTGCTGCTGCGCATGTTGCGGCCGGAAGACGACGTGCTGTTGATGCAGGATGGCGTGCTGGCGGGCCTGCAGGGCAGCCGGATGCTGACGCCGCTGTTGAACGCGCCTGTACGGGTTTGGGCGCTGGGCGACGACCTGGCGGCGCGTGGTTTGTCTGCTCAAATTTCACCCAAAATCACGGTGATTGACTATAATGATTTCGTTACGCTAACGATAAATCATAAGCAGCAAATGCCCTGGTGAGCATAAGACGCTGGTTATTTCTTGACACCTTTTCTGCTCAGCCCTAAAATTCTGCGTCCTCGTATTAATACGAGGCGATTTATTACGTGTTTACGAAGCAAAAGCTAAATCCAGGAGCTATTTAATGGCAACAGTTAACCAGCTGGTTCGCAAACCGCGCGTACGCAAAGTTGCTAAAAGCAACGTGCCGGCGCTGGAAGCTTGCCCGCAAAAACGTGGTGTTTGTACTCGTGTGTACACCACCACTCCGAAAAAACCGAACTCCGCACTGCGTAAAGTATGCCGTGTGCGTTTAACCAACGGTTTCGAAGTGACTTCCTACATTGGTGGCGAAGGCCACAACCTGCAGGAACACTCCGTAATCCTGATCCGTGGCGGTCGTGTTAAAGACCTGCCAGGTGTGCGTTACCACACCGTTCGTGGCGCGCTTGACTGCTCTGGTGTTAAAGACCGTAAGCAGGCTCGCTCCAAGTATGGCGTGAAGAAGCCAAAGGCTTAATGGTTCTCCGTTAAGTAAGGCCAAACGTTTTAACTTAAATGTCAAACTAAACTCGTAGAGTTTTGGACAATCCTGAATTATCAACGGAGTATTTCCATGCCACGTCGTCGCGTCATTGGTCAACGTAAAATCCTGCCGGATCCGAAATTCGGATCTGAGCTGCTGGCCAAATTTGTAAATATCCTGATGGTAGATGGTAAAAAATCTACTGCTGAAGCAATCGTGTATACCGCGCTGGAGACCCTGGCTCAGCGTTCTGGTAAAACCGAACTGGAAGCTTTCGAAGTCGCTCTCGACAACGTACGTCCGACTGTAGAAGTTAAGTCACGTCGCGTTGGCGGTTCAACTTATCAGGTACCAGTTGAAGTCCGTCCGGTCCGTCGTAATGCCCTGGCAATGCGTTGGATCGTAGAAGCTGCTCGTAAACGCGGTGATAAATCGATGGCTCTGCGCCTGGCGAACGAACTTTCTGATGCTGCTGAGAACAAAGGTACTGCAGTGAAGAAACGTGAAGACGTTCACCGTATGGCCGAAGCCAACAAGGCGTTCGCTCACTACCGCTGGTAATAACCACGTAGTTATTGTTAACCCAGCGGGCGCTCAATTAGCCAACCCGCTGGGGCTGACTTATTTTGAACGTCCGAGAATCAGAGGAATCAAATGGCTCGTACAACACCCATTGCACGTTACCGTAACATCGGTATCAGTGCTCACATCGACGCCGGTAAGACCACGACCACCGAGCGTATCCTGTTCTACACCGGTGTTAACCACAAAATCGGTGAAGTGCATGATGGCGCTGCGACCATGGACTGGATGGCGCAGGAGCAAGAGCGTGGTATTACCATTACTTCTGCTGCGACCACCGCGTTCTGGTCTGGTATGGCCAAACAGTTTGAGCCGCACCGCATCAACATCATCGACACCCCGGGACACGTTGACTTCACCATCGAAGTAGAACGTTCCATGCGTGTTCTTGATGGCGCAGTGATGGTTTACTGTGCGGTTGGTGGTGTTCAGCCGCAGTCTGAGACCGTATGGCGTCAGGCTAACAAATATAAAGTTCCGCGCATCGCGTTCGTTAACAAAATGGACCGCATGGGCGCCAACTTCCTGAAAGTTGTTGGTCAGATCAAAACCCGTCTGGGCGCAAACCCGGTTCCTCTGCAGCTGGCTATCGGCGCGGAAGAGAAATTTACCGGCGTTGTTGACCTGATCAAAATGAAAGCCATCAACTGGAACGATGCAGACCAGGGCGTAACCTTCGAATACGAAGATATCCCGGCTGACATGGTTGACCTGGCTGAAGAATGGCATCAGAACCTGATCGAATCTGCGGCTGAAGCTTCTGAAGAGCTGATGGAGAAATACCTCGGCGGCGAAGAGCTGACTGAAGAAGAGATCAAGAAAGCACTGCGTCAGCGCGTGCTGAACAATGAGATCATCCTGGTTACCTGTGGTTCTGCATTTAAGAACAAAGGTGTTCAGGCGATGCTGGATGCAGTGGTTGAGTTCCTGCCAGCACCGACCGACGTACCGGCTATCAAAGGTATGCTGGACGACGGTAAAGATACTCCGGCAGAGCGTCACTCTGACGATAAAGAGCCGTTCTCTGCTCTGGCGTTCAAAATCGCGAACGACCCGTTCGTAGGTAACCTGACCTTCTTCCGCGTTTATTCTGGCGTGGTGAACTCAGGCGATACCGTACTGAACTCTGTGAAATCACAGCGTGAGCGTTTTGGCCGTATCGTACAGATGCACGCCAACAAACGTGAAGAGATCAAAGAAGTTCGCGCGGGCGACATCGCTGCGGCGATCGGTCTGAAAGACGTGATCACCGGCGACACCCTGTGCGATCCGAACAACCCGATCATCCTGGAACGTATGGAATTCCCGGAGCCGGTTATCTCTATCGCGGTTGAACCGAAAACCAAAGCTGACCAGGAAAAAATGGGTCTGGCTCTGGGTCGTCTGGCGAAAGAAGACCCGTCATTCCGCGTATGGACTGACGAAGAATCTAACCAGACCATCATCGCTGGTATGGGCGAACTGCACCTCGACATCATCGTTGACCGTATGAAACGCGAGTTCAACGTTGAAGCGAACGTCGGTAAGCCGCAGGTTGCTTATCGCGAAACTATCCGCGACACCATCAAGGATGTCGAAGGTAAACACGCGAAACAGTCTGGTGGTCGCGGTCAGTACGGTCACGTTGTGATCGACCTGTATCCGCTGGAGCCGGGCGGCAAAGGTTACGAATTTGTCAACGACATCAAAGGCGGTGTAATTCCTGGCGAATACATCCCGGCTGTTGACAAAGGTATCCAGGAGCAGCTGAAATCTGGTCCGCTGGCTGGTTATCCGGTAGTTGATCTGGGCGTTCGTCTGCACTTCGGTTCTTACCACGATGTGGACTCCTCTGAACTGGCGTTTAAACTGGCTGCATCTCTGGCGTTTAAAGACGGCTTTAAGAAAGCGAAGCCTGTTCTGCTTGAGCCGATCATGAAGGTTGAAGTTGAAACGCCGGAAGAGAACATGGGTGACGTAATCGGTGACCTGAACCGTCGTCGCGGCATCATCGAAGGTATGGATGACACCGCTACCGGTAAAACCGTTCGCGCTCAGGTACCGCTGTCTGAAATGTTCGGTTATGCTACTGACCTGCGTTCTCAGACCCAGGGCCGTGCTTCTTACTCCATGGAGTTCTTGAAGTACGCGGAAGCGCCGAACAACGTCGCTCAGGCCGTTATTGAAGCTCGTAGCAAATAAGCTACGGTTTTAGAATAGTGAACAGATGCCCTCATCAAGGATGAGGGCATAACAGTAAGGAATATCGCCATGGCGAAAGAGCAATTTCAGCGTAACAAACCGCACGTTAACGTTGGTACTATCGGCCACGTTGACCACGGTAAAACCACTCTGACCGCAGCTATCACCACCGTTCTGTCTAAAACTTACGGTGGCCAGGCTCGTGCGTTCGATCAGATCGATAACGCGCCGGAAGAGAAGGCACGTGGTATCACCATCAACACCTCTCACGTTGAGTATGAAACCCCGTCTCGTCACTACGCGCACGTTGACTGCCCGGGCCACGCCGACTACGTGAAAAACATGATCACCGGTGCTGCTCAGATGGACGGCGCTATCCTGGTTGTTGCTGCGACTGACGGCCCGATGCCGCAGACCCGTGAGCACATCCTGCTGGGTCGTCAGGTTGGCGTTCCGTACATCATCGTGTTCCTGAACAAGTGTGACATGGTTGATGACGAAGAGCTGCTGGAACTGGTTGAGATGGAAGTGCGTGACCTGCTGTCTCAGTACGACTTCCCGGGCGACGACACTCCGATCGTTCGCGGTTCCGCGCTGAAAGCGCTGGAAGGCGACGCTGAG
>NZ_JANION010000189.1:0-26787 GCF_024610815.1 Mixta sp. | reverse complement strand
GTGCTGGTCCCCGCGCGCGAAGTGCCTTACGACACGCTGGTGATGGCGCTGGGCAGCACCTCAAACGATTTCGGCACGCCGGGCGTGAAGGATCACTGCATCTTCCTGGATAATCCGCATCAGGCGCAGCGCTTCCACAATGAGATGCTGAACCTGTTCCTGAAATTCTCCGCCAACGCCAGCGCGCAGGAGAAGATCAATATCGCCATCGTCGGCGGCGGCGCCACGGGCGTTGAGCTGTCGGCGGAGCTGCACAACGCGGTGAAACAGCTGCACAGCTACGGCTATAAAGGGCTGGATAACCAGGTGCTCAACGTAACGCTGGTCGAAGCGGGCGAACGCATTCTGCCGGCGCTGCCGCCGCGCATTTCGGCGGCGGCGCATCAGGAGCTGACCAAGCTGGGCGTTAAGGTGCTGACGCAAACCATGGTCACCAGCGCCGATAAAAACGGCCTGCACACCAAAAGCGGCGACTTTATCGAAGCGGACCTGATGGTTTGGGCTGCGGGCATCAAGGCGCCAGACTTTATGAAAGATATCGGCGGACTGGAAACCAACCGCATTAATCAGCTGGTGGTGAAAGAGACGCTGCAAACCACGCGCGACGAGGATATCTACGCCATCGGCGACTGCGCCTCCTGTGCGCTGCCGTCGGGTGGATTCGTGCCGCCGCGCGCGCAGTCGGCGCACCAGATGGCCTCTAAAGCGTTGGAAAATATCCTGGCGCAGATGAAAGGGCAGACACTGAAGCCTTACGTCTACAAAGATCACGGCTCGCTGGTGTCGCTCTCCCGATTCAGCACCGTCGGCAGCCTGATGGGCAACCTGATGCGCGGCTCGATGATGGTGGAAGGGCGCATCGCGCGTTTCGTCTATATTTCGCTCTACCGCATGCACCAGATTGCGCTGCACGGCTACTTTAAAACCGGCCTGATGATGCTGGTAGGCAGCATCAACCGCGTGATCCGTCCACGTCTGAAACTGCATTAATCACTGGTCCGGCCACGCCGGGCTTTTGCTGCGTCGCGTCTGCGGCGCAGCGCACTTTCTCCGCCCGGCGCAAAAGCGCCATCAGTACCGCTAGGAACTCTCTGAAAACGGAGCATTTATCCTGGTTTGCTGCGTTTCTTCCCTTTATCTGATTGCTGGTTTTCCTCCCTGTCTGCAAAATTTTCATAACTAGCACGGCGAGTCGCGCACGCCGAGTATGCCTCGCTGCAACGGAACCGGCAGCGGCAGGATTGCGCGGTAACATTATCAGGAGGATTTCCTGTGAATAAATCAATGATAGCGGGTATGGGTATTGGTGTAGTTGCTGCTCTGGGTGTGGCGGCCGTGGCCAGCATGAACGTATTTAATCCTGGCCCCCAATACGCACAGGTTATTTCCGCAACGCCTATCAAGGAAACTATCAAGAATCCGCGTCAGGAGTGCCGCAACGTTACGTTAACTCATCGTCGCCCGGTGCAGGATGAAAACCGCATCGCCGGCTCGGTGCTGGGCGCAGTGGCGGGCGGCGTGCTCGGCCATCAGTTCGGCGGCGGACGCGGCAAGGATGTAGCGACCGTCGCGGGCGCGCTGGCGGGCGGCTATGCCGGCAACCAGGTGCAGGGCGGTCTGCAGGAGCGCGATACCTACACCACGACCGAACAGCGCTGTAAAACCGTCTACGACAAACAGGATAAGATGCTGGGTTACGACGTAACCTACAAAATAGGCGACCAGCAGGGGAAAATTCGTATGGAAAATGACCCCGGCACCCGTATTCCTCTGGACCGTAACGGCCAGTTGATTCTTAACAGCAACAGTAATCAGGCGTAGCTGACGCCTTATAATCAGGCGTAGCGAACGCCATACAAAAAAACGGGGCCTGACGGCCCCGTTTTTTTGCCTCGGTTTTCCATCGGCCGTTAACCGGCCAGCGTATGTTGCTGCATCTGCTCCATCAGTTCACGGAGCCAGCTCATGCGCAGCTTGCGTTCGGTCAGATCGCGCGTGAACTTCAGGCGCGTCGGACCATCCAGCCGCCACTGCTGCGGGTCCTGCTGCAACAGGCCGATCAGCCAGGCCGGGTCCACTTTGTTCTTCTCGGCGAACTCGATAAAGCCGCCTTTCTCGCTGGCTTCGATACGGCGCACGCCGAGCTGCTGCGCGGTCAGGCGCAGCGCGGCGATATCCAACAGGTTGCGCGCCGCATCGGGCAGGTTGCCGAAGCGGTCGATCAACTCCACTTTCAAATCGTCCAGCTCGCGGCTGTCGTCCGCGCTGGCGATACGCTTGTAGAAGGAAAGACGCGTATTGACGTCGGGGATAAAATCGTCCGGCAGCAGCGCAGGCATACGCAGCTCGATATCGGTCTGATTGCTGGTGAGGTCCTCCAGCGACGGCTCTCGTCCCTCTTTCAGCGCATCGACGGCGTTCTCCAGCAGCTCCATATAGAGCGAGAAGCCGATGCTTTCCATCTGGCCGCTCTGATCTTCGCCCAACAGCTCGCCCGCACCGCGGATTTCCAGGTCGTGCGTCGCCAGCGCGAACCCTGCCCCTAAATCCTCCAGCGAGGCGATCGCCTCCAGACGTTTATGCGCGTCGGTGGTCATCGCTTTCGGCGGCGGCGTCAGCAGCCAGGCGTACGCCTGGTGGTGCGAACGGCCAACGCGTCCGCGCAGCTGATGCAGCTGCGCCAGGCCGAAATGGTCGGCGCGTTCGATAATAATGGTGTTGGCGGTCGGAATATCGATGCCGGTTTCAATGATGGTGGTGCACACCAGCACGTTGAAACGCTGATGATGGAAATCGTTCATCACCCGCTCCAGATCGCGCTCGCGCATCTGCCCGTGTCCGATAGCGATGCGCGCCTCCGGCACCAGTTCCGTCAGCCGTTGCGCCGCCTTTTCGATATTCTCCACGTCGTTATAGAGATAGTAGACCTGGCCGCCGCGCAAAATTTCACGCAGGATCGCCTCGCGCACCACCAGATGATCGTATTCGCGCACAAAGGTTTTCACCGCCAGACGTCGGGCGGGCGGGGTAGCGATAATCGACAGATCGCGCATTCCGCTCATCGCCATATTCAGCGTACGCGGAATCGGGGTCGCGGTCAGCGTCAGGATATCGACGTCGGCGCGCATCGCTTTGATGCGCTCCTTGTGACGCACGCCGAAGCGGTGCTCCTCATCGACGATCAGCAGCCCCAGATCGCGCCATTTCAGGTCGCTCATCAGCAGCTTGTGCGTGCCGATCAGAATATCAATTTTGCCTTCGCTTGCCTGCTCCAGCACCTGCGCCTGTTCTTTGGCGCTGCGGAAGCGTGAAAGCATCTCAATGCGCACCGGCCAGTTGGCGAAGCGGTCGCGGAAGTTATCATAGTGCTGCTGCGCCAGCAGGGTGGTGGGCACCAGCACCGCCACCTGCTTGTTGTTCTCCACCGCGAGAAAGGCGGCGCGCATCGCCACTTCGGTTTTGCCGAAGCCGACGTCGCCGCACACCAGGCGATCCATCGCCAGCGGCTCACACATATCGCTTATCACCGCATGAATCGCCTGCGCCTGATCCGGCGTAGTCTCAAACGGGAAGCTGTCGCAGAACAGCTGATACTGTTCGCGGTCAAATTTAAAGGCGTAGCCCTGCTTAGCGGCGCGCTGCGCATAGATATCCAGCAGTTCCGCCGCCACGTCGCGCACTTTTTCCGCCGCTTTCTGGCGCGCGCGCGACCAGGCGTCGCTGCCCAGCTTGTGCAGCGGGGCGTTTTCATCGGCGCCGCCGGCGTAACGGCTAATCAGATGCAGCGAGGAGACCGGCACGTAGAGCTTGGCGTCGTTAGCGTAAGCCAGCATCAGGTATTCCGCCTTGATGCCGCCCGCTTCCAGCGTCGTCAGGCCGATATAGCGCCCGACGCCATGCTCCAGATGCACCACCGGCTGACCGGGATGCAGTTCCGCCAGGTTGCGGATCAACACGTCGGGGTTGATAGTGCGGCGCGTTTCCTGACGACGGCGGGTAACGCGTTCGCCCAGCAGGTCGCCTTCGCAGATTAATGCGCGCTGGCGCAGATTATCGATAAATCCGCGTTCGCTGGCGCCGATCATCAGGTAGTGACCCGGCTCGGCGGCCTCGTCGAAGCGTTGAATCAATTTCGGATTCAGCTTGATGCGCGCCAGCAGTTCCTGCAACGCTTCGCGGCGGCCTTCGCTCTCAACCGAAAAGATCGCCGCGCCGTTAAAGCTTTCCAGGAAGCGGCGCAGATTATCGAGCGGCGCCTTCGCCTGCGGCTCCACCGCCAGCATGGGCAGCGGCTGATAGTCGAGATTGGTGTTGGCCGCTTTATCCGGCAGCGCCTCGGCGCTCATGCGCACGCGCGGCCACTGCTTGAGCTCGGCGAACAGTTGATCGGTGTGCAGCCATAAGGTTTCCGGCGGCAACAGCGGACGCATCGGATCGACGCGGCGGTTTTCAAAGCGCGCGGTAATATCCTGCCAGAAGCGGTCGGCGCTGGCCTCCAGATCGCCGGTGCTGACCACCAGCGTATCGCGCGGCAAATAGCTGAACAGCGGCACCAGCGGCTGTTCAAAAAAGAGCGGCTGCCAGTATTCAATACCGGCCGGCAGCGTGCCCTTGCTCACCTGCTGATAGATATGCTCCGGCTCGCGCAGCACGTCGAAATGTTCGCGCCACTGGCTGCGGAACAGCTCGATGGCGGCTTTGTCGGTCGGAAATTCGTGAGCGGGCAGCAGGTTGATCGCCTCCACCTCTTCCAGCGTGCGCTGGCTGTCGACGTCGAACAGACGCAGGCTGTCGATCTCGTCATCGAAAAAGTCGATGCGGTAGGGCTGTTCGCTGCCCATCGGAAACAGGTCCAGCAGCGCGCCGCGCGTGGCGTATTCGCCATGCTCCATCACCTGATCGACATGGCGATAGCCCGCCTGCTCCAGCTGCGCGCGCAGCCTGTCGCGCGACAGCTGCTGCCCTTTATGCATCACCAGCGCATGGCCGTGCAGGAAATCGTGCGGGCAGTAGCGCTGCATCAGCGTATTGACCGGCAGGATCAGCACGCCGCGCGTCAGCGTTGGCAGGCGATAGAGCGTGGAAAGGCGGGAAGAGATGATGTCCTGATGTGGAGAGAAGCTGTCGAACGGCAGCGTTTCCCAGTCGGCCAGGCTGATCACCGGCTGGCGGGTAAACTGTTGGATCTCATCCTGCAGCCGCAGCGAGGTTTGCATATCCGGCGCAACCAGCATTACCAGCCCCCGGTGACGCTCCGCCATCTCCGCGCACTCGACGGCGCAGGCGGCGCCGGTGAGCTGTCCCAGCTGGCGTTGATCGGCTGCCGCGGCGGGCAGGGCATAGCGAATCTGTTCAGGCATAGTCGTTTCGACGTTCTCTCTGTTTATTTCAGGGGCGTAATCATTCCACAGAACGCGGCACGGATCATCTGCTGAGGCAGGCTTTTTGCCTCAGCGCGATAACTGGCCCGGCGGCTGTCTCCTGACGCGACGCGGCTCAGGAGGCGGGGCGCGACAAATTAACGCGGTCGCAACGCATCTCGTCGCCGGGGTTCAGCTCTTTTTCGGCATGCAGGCTCCAGGTGCCGTCATCCCAACGCACATGGTAACTGGCGGGAAAATTTCCCTGGGAAAACACCGCCGTTACCTGACCGCGAATTTCCCCGGACTGATGTTTGACAATCGCGCCTTTTGCATACTTACTCATAAACGGCTCCGGTGCCAACGGCACGGCTGATGTTCCACCTTAACCCTTTAAATAGTAAGGGCCAGTATAGTGCAGATTGGCGCGGGAGCGAGGAAGGCGGCTTCGTCTGATGCTTTTTCCGGCAGCTGACGAGCGCTGAAAAATTCTGACGCATCTTTAGCGTTAACTCGAAGGGGTAAAGGTTCCATAAAGCAGGCGGCTCCTTTATCATCCTGACTACTTTTGCTTTTTGCCACGCATAAGACGGATCTCATGTATCAACCTGTCGCGTTATTTATCGGTCTGCGCTATATGCGCGGACGTGCCGCAGACCGCTTTGGCCGGTTTGTTTCCTGGCTTTCCACTATTGGCATTACCCTTGGCGTGCTGGCGCTGGTCACCGTGCTGTCAGTGATGAACGGTTTTGAGCGCGAGCTGGAGGGCAATATTCTCGGTCTGATGCCGCAGGCGTTGATCGCCGGCGAAAAAGGCTCGCTCAATCCACAACAGCATCCCGCCAGCGAACTGAAGCTGCAGGGCGTACAGCGCGTCGCGCCGCTCACCACCGGTGACGTTGTGCTGCAAAGCGCGCGCAGCGTCGCGGTGGGGGTGATGCTCGGCGTCCAGCCGGACGAGGCGGACCCGCTGACCCCTTATCTGGTGAATGTGCAGCAGCAGGCGTTACAGCCCGGCCAGTACAATATCATTCTCGGCGAACAGCTGGCCGCCCAGCTGGGCGTCAAACGCGGTGACCAGCTGCGCCTGATGGTGCCTTCCGCCAGTCAGTTTACCCCGATGGGCCGTCTGCCCAGCCAGCGCCTGTTCAACGTGATCGGCACCTTCGCCGCCAACAGCGAAGTGGATGGCTATCAGATGCTGGTGAACCAGCAGGACGCCTCGCGCCTGATGCGCTACCCGGCGGGCAATATTACCGGCTGGCGCCTGTGGCTCGACAGGCCGCTGGCGGTGGACAGCGTCAGTCAACAGGCGCTGCCGCAGGGCCTGGTGTGGAAAGACTGGCGCGACCGCAAGGGCGATCTGTTCCAGGCGGTGCGTATGGAAAAAAATATGATGGGGCTGCTGCTGAGCCTGATCATCGCCGTGGCGGCGTTTAACATCATCACCTCGCTCGGTCTGCTGATCATGGAGAAGCAGGGCGAAGTGGCGATTCTGCAAACCCAGGGGCTTACCCCCCGGCAAATTATGCTGGTGTTTATGGTGCAGGGCGCCAGCGCCGGCATTATCGGCGCGCTGCTCGGCGCGCTGCTCGGCGTGCTGCTGGCCAGCCAGCTTAATAACCTGATGCCGGTGATCGGCATGTTCCTCGACGGCGCCGCGCTGCCGGTCGATATCTCTTTCTGGCAGGTGATCGCCATTGCGCTGACCGCGATGGCGCTGGCGCTGCTCTCGACGCTTTATCCATCCTGGCGCGCCGCCGCCGTACAACCCGCTGAGGCTTTACGCTATGAGTGATTCAATTCTGTTGCAGTGTGACCAGCTGTGCAAACGCTATCAGGAAGGGAGCGTGCAGACAAACGTGTTACGCGACGTCAGTTTCACTATGCGGCCCGGCGAAATGATGGCGATTGTCGGCAGCTCCGGCTCCGGCAAAAGCACCCTGCTGCATCTGCTGGGCGGCCTGGACGCGCCTACATCCGGCGATGTGCTGTTCAACGGCCGCGCCTTAAGCAGCATGAGTTCCGCGCAGAAAGCGGAGCTGCGCAACCGCGAGCTGGGCTTTATCTATCAGTTCCACCATCTGCTGCCCGACTTTACCGCGCTGGAAAACGTGGCGATGCCGCTGCTGATCGGTAAAAAAAGCAAGCCGGAGGCGCAGGAGCGGGCGATGGCAATGCTGAACGCCGTCGGCCTGGCGAAACGCGCCGCGCACCGTCCCTCCGAGCTTTCCGGCGGCGAACGTCAGCGTGTGGCGATCGCGCGCGCGCTGGTCAACAATCCTCGCCTGGTGATGGCGGACGAGCCGACCGGTAACCTGGATGCGCGCAATGCCGACGCCATTTTCGATCTGTTGGGTGAGCTGAACGTGCGCCAGGGCACCGCGTTTCTGGTGGTGACGCATGACCTGCATCTGGCGAAGCGCCTTCCCGCGCAGCGTGAGATGCGCGACGGCCAGCTTAGTGACCATGTCACGCTGGCGGGAGCGTTGTAATGGCGTCTCTTTCTTTACTATTGGCGACGCGCTTCAGCGGTGGACGGCGGCGCGGCGGCATGGTGTCGCTGATTTCAGTGATCTCCACGCTGGGCATCGCGCTTGGCGTGGCGGTGCTGATCGTCGGCCTCAGCGCGATGAACGGCTTTGAGCGCGAACTGAATAACCGCATTCTGGCGGTGGTGCCGCATGGCGAAATCGAGCCGGTCAACGGCCAGCTGGCGGACTGGCGGCAGCTGCTGCCGCGCATGGCGCAGGTGCCGGGCATCGCCGCCGCCGCGCCCTATATTAATTTTACCGGGCTGGTGGAGAGCGGGGCGAAGCTGCAGGCGATTCAGGTGAAAGGGGTCGATCCCGCGCAGGAAACGAAGCTCAGCGCGCTGCCGCAGTTTGTGCAGAACAACGCCTGGGCTAGCTTCAGCGCCGGTAAGCAGCAGATTATTATCGGCAGCGGCGTGGCGAAATCGTTAGGCATTCGCCAGGGCGACTGGCTGACCATCATGATCCCCAACAGCGACGGGCAGAATAAGCTTCTGCAACCGAAGCGCATTCGTCTGCAGGTCAGCGGCATCTTGCAGCTGAGCGGCATGCTCGATCACAGTCTGGCGCTGGTGCCGCTGGCCGACGCGCAGCACTATCTGGATATGGCGGATAACGTCACGGGCATCGCGCTGAAAATGACCGATCCCTTTAACGCGGTGAAGCTGGTGCGCGACGCTGGCGAGGTGACGCGCGCCTATGTTTATATCCGTAGCTGGATCGGCACCTATGGCTATATGTATCGCGATATTCAAATGATCCGCGCAATTATGTACCTGGCGATGGTGCTGGTGATCGGCGTCGCCTGTTTTAATATCGTTTCCACGCTGGTGATGGCGGTGAAAGATAAAAGCAGCGATATCGCCGTGCTGCGCACGCTGGGAGCGAAGGATGGCCTGATCCGCGCCATCTTCGTCTGGTACGGTCTGCGCGCCGGGCTGCTCGGCAGCCTGAGCGGCGTGGTGGTGGGCGTGCTGGCGGCGCTGAACCTGACGCGGCTGATCCGTGGGTTCGAACAGCTGACCGGGCATCATTTTCTTTCCGGCGATATCTACTTTATCGACTTCCTGCCGTCGGAGCTGCACTGGCTCGACGTGGCCTCGGTGCTGGCGACCGCTATCGTGCTGAGCCTTGTGGCGAGCTGGTATCCGGCGCGGCGCGCCAGCCGCATCGATCCGGCGCGGGTGTTGAGCGGGCAATGATCTTAGCGTGACAGGTGACCCGATGTTCTACGGCTTTGATATGGGCGGCAGTAAAATCGCGCTCGGCGTCTATGATGCGCAGCGCCAGCAGATATGGAGCAAGCGCGTCGCCACGCCGCGCGACGACTATGCGCAGCTGCTGGCGGCCTTTACCGACCTGACGGCGGAGGCGGACGCCTTCACCGGCACGTGCGGAAGCGTCGGCGTCGGCGTGCCGGGACTGATCGATCCTGACGACGGCACGCTGTTTACCGCCAACGTGCCGGCGGCGCGCGGGCGGGCGCTGGGCCGCGATCTCAGCCGTCTGCTGGGGCGCGAGGTGCGGGTCGATAACGACGCCAACTGTTTCGCCCTCTCCGAGGCCTGGGACGATGAGTTTCAGGCCTGTCCGGTGGTGCTGGGCTTGATCCTCGGCACCGGCGTCGGCGGCGGACTGGTGGTGGAGGGCAAGCCGGTTTCCGGCCGCAACTTCGTTACCGGCGAAATGGGCCACATGCGCCTGCCGATCGACGCGCTGGCGGTGCTGGGCCAGGATATTCCGCTGCCCCAGTGCGGCTGCGGCAAGCGCGGCTGTATTGAACTGTTTCTCTCCGGTCAGGGCTTCGCCTGGCTGTTCCATCATTTTTATCAGCAAACGCTCAGTGCCGAAGCGATCGCCGAGCGCTATTATCAGGGCGATCGGCAGGCGCAGGAACATACCGCGCGTTTCCGCGCGCTGCTGGCGGTGTGCCTCGGCAATTTGCTGACGCTGATCGATCCGCACCTGGTGGTGCTGGGCGGCGGATTATCCAATTTCGATGCGCTTTATGACGGGCTGGCGGAGCAGGTGAAACCGCACCTGCTGCCGGTCGCAAAGCCGCCACGCTTTGCTCGCGCGCGTCATGGGGACGCAGGGGGAATGCGCGGCGCCGCATTCCTGCATCTCAGGTAACCAAAGGAGCTTTTATGCGCACACCCCGTCGCCGTTTACGCATCGCGCGCTTTCGTAAAACCAGGCGCAAGATGCACCAGCGTTTCCGGCAGCGTATTTTTGAACGCGATCGTAATGCTGAGCTGGCGGCGCGTCCCCAGCCGCGGGTCGTGGTGTTGACCGGCGCAGGCATTTCCGCCGAGTCGGGCATTCGCACCTTCCGCGCCGATGATGGGCTGTGGGAGGAGCATCGCATCGAGGATGTCGCCACGCCGGAAGGGTTCGCCCGCGATCCGGCGCTGGTACAGGCGTTCTACAATGCGCGCCGCCGCCAGCTGCAACAGCCGGAGATTCAGCCGAACGCCGCGCATCTGGCGCTGGCGGAGCTGGAATCGGTGCTGGGCGATAATTTCCTGCTGGTGACGCAGAATATCGATAACCTGCACGAACGCGCCGGCAGCCAGCGCGTGCTGCATATGCATGGCGAACTGCTGAAGGTGCGCTGTGAAATGAGCGGGCAGGTACTGGAGTGGACCGGCGACCTCAGCGCCGACGACCGCTGCCACTGCTGTCAGTTTCCGGCGCGTCTGCGGCCGCACGTGGTCTGGTTCGGCGAAATGCCGCTGGGTATGGATAAGATTTACCAGGCGCTCTCGGAGGCGGACTATTTTCTCGCTATCGGCACCTCCGGGCATGTCTATCCGGCGGCCGGTTTTGTCCATGAGGCGAAGTTGCAGGGCGTGCATACCGTCGAGCTGAATCTGGAACCGAGTCAGGTGGGCAGCCAGTTCGCTGAAAAACACTACGGGCTGGCGAGCGAAGTGGTGCCCGCCTGGGTGGAGAAATTTCAGAAAGGACTTTACCGCCTGGTCTGAACCGCTGCGGCAATAAAAAAGGCGACCTCAGGTCGCCTTTTTCGTCTGTCGCGCCTTAACGGCCCGCTTTCAGCTTCTGGAACAGCATCTCATACTGCACGCTGGCGTCGCCGACATCATCCTGCCACTCGCCGTTTTTAATCACGTCTTCAGACGGATAGAGCGATGGATCGTTAGCCACGTTGGCCGGCAGCAGTTTTTTCGCCGCCAGGTTCGGCGTCGGATAGCCGATGGTTTCCGCCACCTGCGCCGCCACGTCCGGGCGCAGCAGGAAGTTAATCAGCTTCAGCGCACCCTCTTTGTTTTTCGCATTGGCCGGAATCGCCAGGCTGTCCATCCAGAAAATGCCGCCCTCTTTCGGCCAGACAATCTCCAGCGGCGTGCCTGCCTGACGCGCTACGTAAGCCGAGCCGTTCCAGATCATCCCCAGGTTGACTTCGCCTTCCATAAAGGGGTTGCCCGGATTATCGGAGTTGAACGCCAGCACGTTCGGCATCAGCTTTTTCAGCTCTTCGTAAGCGGCGTTGATCTCTTTGGCGTCGCGGGTATTGCCGGAGTAGCCTAACTTGCGCAGCGCCATCTGGAACACTTCGCGCGCGTCGTCGGTCAGCAGCAGGCTCTGCTTATATTCCGGCTTCCACAGGTCGCTCCAGCGGGTGACGCTTTTCGCATCCATCGCATCGGTATTGACGCCGATAGCGGTAGCGCCCCAGATATAGGGAATTGAATAGTCGTTATTCGGATCGAACGGTTTGTTCAGCAGATTCGGGTCGAGGTTGCTGAAGTTTGACAGTTTGCTTTTGTCGATCTTCTGGATCATTCCTTCGTTGCGCATTTTCGCCACGAAGTAGGTGGAAGGCACCACCAGATCGTACGCGCCGTCTTTATAGGTTTTCAGCTTGGCGTACATGCTTTCGTTCGACTCATAGGTGGAGTAGATCACCTTGATGCCGGTCTCTTTGGTGAACTGCTCCAGCAGCCCCGGCGGCACGTACTCCGTCCAGTTGTAGAAATAAAGCGTTTTGCCGTCGTCAGCGGCCTGCGCGCTCTGTAAGCCTAACGCCAGCGCCCCAGCCGCCAGCCAGTAACCCCATTTCTTCATCGCCTTTCCTCTATTTTGTTTTATCACGCAGCAACAGCTGACTGCCCGCCACCAGCAGCAGCGACAGCACCATCAGGATCGTCGCCAGCGCGTTCACCTCCGGCGAGACGCCGACCTTGACCATTGAGTAAATTTTCAGCGGCAGGATCTCGAAGCCCGGACCGGTGACGAAGGAGGAGACCACGACATCGTCCATCGACAGGGTAAAACTGAGCAGCCAGCCCGCCGCCACCGCCGGTATCGCCAGCGGCAGAATGATTTTACGCAGAATCGTCACTTCGCTGGCGCCGAGATCGCGCGCCGCCTCCAGCATCCGCACGTCGAACCCTTTCAGACGCGAATAGACGGTGATCACCACAAACGGCAGACAGAAGGTGATGTGCGACACCAGCAGCGACCAGAAGCCCAGCGAGATCCCCAGCAGCATAAACAGCACCAGCAGCGAAATCGCCATCACGATATCGGGCGACATCATCACCACAAACAGCATGCCGCTGACGAACGGCTTGCCGCGAAAACGGTAGCGATAGAGCGCCACCGCCGTCAGCGCGCCGATCAGCGTGGCGAAGGTGGCGGAAAGCACGCCCATGATCAGCGAATGCTTCGCCGCCTGGATCAGACTGTCGTTGTTCATCAACAACGCATACCACTGGGTGCTGAAGCCCTGCCAGTTAATGCCGAAACGCGAGGCGTTGAAGGAGTTGACGATCAAAATCACGATCGGAATATACAGCCAGGCGTAAATGAGAAACATAAAGCCGCTGCGTAAGGTTTTGCCCATTATTCCAGCTCCACTTTCTTATTCAGCATGCGCGCCGCGCGCCAGTAGAAAAGCAGCATCAGCCCCATCACCAGCGTCAGTACGATGCTGGTGGCGGCGCCGAACGGCCAGTCGCGGATATTGAGGAACTGGCTCTTGATCACGTTGCCGATCAGCAGATTTTTCGCGCCGCCCATCAGATCGGCGACGAAGAACAGCCCCATCGCCGGCAGCAGCACCAGCAGGCAGCCAGCGACGATGCCCGGCATGGTCAGCGGCAGAATAATGCGCCAGAAGGTTTGCAGCTTGCTGGCGCCGAGATCGCGCGCCGCTTCCAGGCAGGGCTTGTCCAGCTTCTCCAGACTGGAGTAGAGCGGCATCACCATAAAGGGCAGCAGAATATAGACCAGCCCCAGCACCACCGCCTCCGAGGTATACATAATACGGAAGGGCTTATCGATAACGCCCAGCCACAGCAGAAACTCGTTCAGCCAGCCGCGCGTGCTGAGGAAAATTTTCAGGCCGTAGATACGGATCAGCGAGTTGGTCCAGAAGGGGACAATCAGCAGAAACAGCATTACCGGGCGAATGCGCGTGGGCAGCTTTGTCAGACACCAGGCGAAAGGATAGCCGAGCAGCAGGCAGCAGAGCGTGGCGATCAACGCCATATTCAGCGAATGCAGCAGCACCGTAGCGTAGAGCGGATCGAGCAGCCGGGTGTAGTTATCAAACGTCAGCGCCATGCGCACGAAGTTGGCGTCATCACGCGTCAGGAAGCTGGTGGCGATAATCATTAAGTTCGGCAGAAAGACAAACAGCACCAGCCAGCCGACAATCAGCGTGATAATCGTTTTCTGGAAACGGTTACGCATTATTTTCATCAGGCAACACCACCTCCCAGCTTTCAACCCAGGTAATCGCCATTTTTTGATTCAGCGAGTGGTCAAAATCGGGATCGTCCTCGTTAAAGAATTCGCTGACGGTGACCAGCTTGCCGTTTTCCAGCTCGACGGTGGATTCCAGCGTCATGCCTTTATAGTTACGCTCGCGCACAAAGCCCACCAGCCCTTCGGCGGCTTCGCTGTCATTGATCTCTTCGACGCGCAGATCTTCCGGGCGCAGCAGCACGTTCAGCTTCTGACCGGGCGTGACCGGGAAGGGCACCAGAATATCGCATTCGCGGCCTTCCACCTTTGCGCGCACGCGTTGATCCGCCAGCGGCGCGACCACTTCCGCGTCGAAGACGTTGATTTCGCCGATAAAGCGCGCCACGAACAGATTCGCCGGCTCCTCGTAGATTTCACGCGGCGAGCCGTCCTGCTCAATGCGTCCGTCGCGCAGCACCACGATGCGATCGGACATACTGAGCGCCTCTTCCTGATCGTGCGTCACAAACACGAAAGTGATGCCCAGCTTGCGCTGTAACGCCTTCAGCTCGTTCTGCATCTGCTTGCGCAGCTTATAGTCGAGTGCTGAAAGGGATTCATCCAGCAGCAGCACCTTCGGACGGTTGACCACCGCGCGCGCGATGGCCACGCGCTGCTGCTGACCGCCGCTGAGCTGATGCGGACGGCGATCGGCGAAGCTCTCCAGCTGCACCATTGCCAGCGCTTCGTTGACGCGGGCGGTGATTTCCGTCGCCGGGGTTTTCTGCATGCGCAGACCGAAGGCGACATTTTCAAACACTGTCATGTGCGGAAACAGCGCGTAGCTCTGGAAAACGGTATTGACGTGACGATGCTCCGCCGGGGTAGCGGTGATGGTTTCGCCGTCGAGAATAATCTCGCCGCTGTCGGTCTCTTCAAGCCCGGCGATCAGGCGCAGGATGGTGGTCTTGCCGCAGCCGGAAGGGCCGAGCAGCGTAATAAACTCGCCGTGATGTATGGTCAGGTTAAAGTCGGCAATAATTTCTTTGCCGTCAAAAGCTTTACTGATGCCAGAAAGCGTAACCAGCGCCGTTTGCGCGCGTGTTTGCGTCATTTTAGTCACTCAGCCCGAAGTTATCGGCAGTCAGGGCTGCCTGTATGTATCAGAGCGCGATCGCTACGGTCGACCGGCCACAAAGTCAGGGGCGCGATGATACCTGAAAACCGCATGATTTCCATGCTCGCGAGCCAATAACCGCTATTTACCCGGATAAAAACGCGTATTCTCTTTTTGCGCACTACGCTTTAACAGTATGACCTGACGCAATATGTTGGCAGAGCAGGCTTCCCATAATAGCTCACGGCCATTGAGAGAGAAGAAAGATGACAACGCTACTCGACCGGTTTTTACACTATGTTTCGTTTGATACGCAGTCGCGCCCGCATGCGCGACAGGTGCCTAGCACGGAAGGGCAATGGACGCTGGCGCGAGTGCTGCAGGAAGAGTTGATCGCGCTTGGGCTGGAAGAGGTGACGCTGAGCGAACACTGCTGCGTGACGGCGACGCTGCCGGCCAATATCGACCATCCGGCGCCGACCATCGGCTTTATTTCCCATATCGATACGTCGCCCGATTTCACCGGCAAGCATGTTAATCCCCAGATTGTCGAAAACTACCGCGGCGGCGATATCGCGCTTGGCGTCGGCGAAGAGATCCTGTCGCCGGTGATGTTCCCGGTGCTGCATCAGCTGACCGGCCATACTTTAATCACCACCGACGGCAAAACGCTGCTTGGCGCTGACGACAAGGCGGGCGTGGCGGAGATCATGACCGCGCTGGCGCGTCTGACGCAAGGCGATATTCCGCACGGCAAAATTCGCGTCGCCTTTACGCCAGACGAAGAGGTCGGCCGCGGTACTGAGCATTTCGACGTGGCGGCATTCGGCGCGGACTGGGCCTATACCATCGACGGCAGCGGCCTCGGCGAGTTTCAGTTTGAAAACTTCAACGCCGCTTCGGTGACGGTGAAGATCGTCGGCAACAATGTGCATCCCGGCACGGCGAAAGGGGTGATGGTCAACGCGCTGGATCTGGCGATGCGCTTTCACGCCGAGGTGCCCGCCACCGAGAAACCGCAGTTCACCAGCGGCTACGAGGGCTTTTATCACCTCAACAATATCAAAGGCTCGGTCGAGCGCGCCGAGATGAACTATATCGTGCGCGATTTCGATCGCGACAGCTTTGAGGCGCGCAAGCAGAAGCTGATCGATATTTCCCGTCGCGTCGGCAAAGGGCTGAATCCTGACTGTTACGTCGATGTCACCATCGAAGACAGCTACTACAACATGCGGGAGATCGTCGAGGCGCATCCGCACAGTATCGATCTGGCGTTACAGGCGATGCGCGACTGTGGCGTGGAGCCGGACGTGAAGCCGATTCGCGGCGGCACCGACGGCGCCTGGCTCTCCTTTAAAGGCTTGCCGTGCCCGAATATCTTTACCGGCGGCTATAACTACCATGGCAAACATGAGTTCGCGTCGCTGAATATTATGGAAAAAACGGTGGAAGTGATTGTCGGCATCGCCCGGCTGGCCGCCGAGAAAAAGTAGCAGGAAAGCGGCTGGCGTGGTGCCAGCCGCTAAAGCGATTACGCTTCGTTAAAGAACCAGTAGCCGCTGTTGACCAGTCCCGCCAGCTGCGCGAGGAAGGCCGGATCGTCGAGCGCCTCCGCGAAATCGTTCAAATTCAGCGTCTGTTTATCGGCGAGCGCGCTCAGCGCGGCCGGATGGGCCGATTCCAGCTGCTCGCCGTTGATAAACACCGCGTCGCCAATCTTCAGTACCCGCAATCCGCCGAGGCGCGTCAGCCTGTCGCCCTGCTGTAGCGCGTCATAGATCTCGTCAGGTTGGTAGGGCGGTTCCGGCGGCGCGATATCCAGCTCATGACGCGACTGCGAAATAAATTCGCCGAACCACTGACGGAACTGCTCCGGCTGATCGATAACCTCCAGCATCAGATCACGGATGCCGGCGATCTCCTGCGGCAGGATCTCGGAAGGACAGTCGCGCGCAGCGATATCGGGATCGCTGTAGCGACGGCCGCCCAGCTCGCGCGCCAGTACGAAGTCGGCGAAGCCGCTGATCAGCTCGCGGCCGCTGGGAGCGCGGAAGCCGACCGAATAGTTGAGCGCGTTTTCCAGCGAATAGCCTTCATGGGGGAAACCCGGCGGAATATAAAGAATATCGCCCGGCTCCATCTCTTCATCGATAATGGCGTCGAACGGTTCGACCTGCAGCAGATCGGGGTGCGGGCAGTGCTGCTTCAGCGGCGTTTTATCGCCCACGCGCCAGCGACGGCGGCCGGTGCCCTGGATAATAAACACGTCATACTGATCGAGATGCGGGCCAACGCCGCCGCCCGGCACCGAGAAGGAGATCATCAGATCGTCGATGCGCCAGTCCGGCAGAAAACGGAACGGACGCATCAGCGCGGCGCACGGCTCGTGCCAGTGGTTCACCGCCTGCACCAGCAGCGACCAGTTATGCTCGCCGAGGTGATCGTAACTTTCAAACGGGCCGTGGCTTACCTGCCATTTGCCGTCCTGCTGGCTCACCAGTCGGCTGTCCACTTCGCTTTCCATCGCCAGCCCCGCCAGCTCGTCCGGCGAGATAGGATCGATAAAGTTTTTAAAGCCGCGTTTCAGGATCACCGGACGCTTTTGCCAGTAATTGTGTAAAAAATCGGTCCAGTTAAGATCGAGCTGATAATCCATAAGGTTGTCCAGTTCAGGCGAGAAATTGCAGCAAGTATAACAGCGGCAGCGCGGTTCTACTCAAGGTTATGTTCCACTTCCTGACGCTGGAAAAGCACTTTCATTCTGGCGCCGCCCAGCGCGCTGGTGCCCGCTTCGATATCACCCGCGTACTGCTCCAGAATATCGCGCGCCACCGCCAGCCCCAGCCCCTGGCCGGGACGCAGCGTGTCGGCGCGCTGGCCACGCAGAAAAATAATCTCCCGCTTGCTTTCGGGAATGCCGGGGCCGTCATCTTCCACCACCAGCAGCAGGCAGGAGTCGGTCTGGCGCGCGCTAATTTCCACAAACTCCAGGCAATATTTGCAGGCGTTATCCAGCACATTGCCCATCACTTCCATAAAGTCATTCTGATCGCCGACGAAGGTGATTTCCGGCGAGACATCCAGCGACAGGGAGATGCCTTTGCGCTGATAAACCTTATTCAATGCCGAACAGAGGCTGTCCAGCAGCGCGGAAACGGAATGCAGTTCGCGCTTCAGCGGGTTGTGATCCGCCTGCATGCTGGCGCGGTGCAGGTAGTAGCCGATCTGCTGCGAGATGCGGCTGATCTGCTCCAGCATGATCGGCTCCGCCTGCTCGACGGAGAGATTCTTGCCGCCGCGCAGCGATCGCAGGGTGCTTTGCAGCACCGCCAGCGGCGTTTTCAGGCTGTGGGTAAGATCGGAGAGGGTGGTGCGGTAGCGCGTATAGCGCTGACGCTCGTTTTCCAGCAGCAGGTTCAGGTTGCGCACCAGACTGCGCAGCTCCTGCGGCGGATTTGGATCGAGCGCTTCGCGCTGACTGCTTTCCAGTTCACGGATCTGGCCAGCCAGCGTGCCGATAGGCCGCAGGCTCCAGTGCGCCGCCAGCCACAGCAGCGGGATCACCAACAGCAGATTAACCAGCAGCACATAGCTGAACCAGGACCAGACCACGTCAGAATGCTGTAATTCCTGCGGGATCGAATCGACTACTACCACCGTCAGCGCCGGCAGCGTGGTGGTGGCGTCATAGCGGTTGACCGCCACCGAGTGGGTAAAGGTGTCGTCGCCGTTATCGTCGTAGGCGTGCAGCTTATTTTGCGCCGCCTGGTCGTTGCCGAGCGCTTCGCGGCTGGTCTGATTACTGGTGTCGATTTCGTAAAAATCGGGCTTTTTCAGCCAGTCCGGGTTGATCTTCTGGCGGATCTCCGGCACGTCGCGCTGCTGCCACAGCAGGCGGCCGCGCTCGTCGTAGATAAACACCAGCGTCGGCGAATTCAGCGTCAGCTGCTCCGGCTGGGCGATGGTCAGCTGATTGTTTTTCCACTGGGCGAGGGTATAGAACAGATTGCTTTCGCCGCGCATCACGCGGTAGGTAGTCTTATCGAAGCTGACGATATACCCGACCACGGCGACCATGCCGTAAGAGAGAGAGAGCACCAGCACCACAGCGGCAGTGGCCAGCAGAAAGCGGGCGCGCAGCGAAAAGGGCCGTTGGCTTTGCAGGAAGCGCATCAGGAATCAGATATCGAAGCGGTAGCCCTGACCGCGCACGGTGGTAATCACCTCTTGCGGATGCACGGCCTGGATTTTTTTACGCAGTCGCCCCATTAACACATCGATGGTGTGGCTTTCTCGCAGCTCCGCGTCGGGATAGAGTTGCAGCATCAGGGAGTCTTTGCTGACTACCTTGCCGACATTGCGAATCAGGGTCTCGATAATAGTGTACTCAAACGCGGTCAGCTTGATCTGTTGCTCATTGACCGTCAGTTCACGGCGCGAGAGATCGATCTGGAAGGGCGGCAGAGTAATGATCTGCGACGCCAGCCCGCTGTTGCGGCGCATCAGCGCCTGCATGCGCGCAACCACCTCTTCAATATGGAACGGCTTGGTTACGTAGTCGTCGGCGCCCGCTTCCAGCGCTTCCACTTTGGCCTGCCAGCCTTCGCGCGCGGTCAGCACCAGAATCGGCTGTTTGACATCCTGACCGCGCCAGCGGCGGATCAACGCCATGCCGTCTTCATCAGGCAGACCGAGATCGACCAGCGTAATATCAGGAGAGTGTTCAGCCAGAAAGTAATCCGCTTCTTTCGCATCTTCCGCGGCGTCGACCTGATGGCCCATTTCACGCAGCTGTACCGACAGGTGATGGCGCAGCAGAGCGTTATCCTCAACAACCAAAACGCGCATAGTCCTTTCCTTGTACAAATCATTCAGCGCTGAGTATAGGAGAGTGCAGATAAACCGCGCGTTAACACAGCGACAATCCTGGACGGACGCGTCGCGCCCGTCCAGGAAACACGGTTATTTCAGCTCGTCGACCATCTGCATCGCGCGGCCGAGGTAGTTGGCCGGGGTCATCTGTTTCAGGCGGGTTTTCTCTTCTTCCGGCAGCGCCAGGCTGTCGATAAACGCCTGCATGCCGGCGGCGTCGACGCGTTTGCCGCGCGTCAGCTCTTTCAGCTTCTCATACGGCTTTTCAATGCCGTAGCGGCGCATCACGGTCTGGATCGGCTCCGCCAGCACTTCCCAGTTCTGATCCAGCTCCGCCAGCAGGCGGTCGCGGTTCACTTCCAGTTTAGAGATGCCTTTCAGCGTCGCCTGGTAGGCGATCAGCGCGTAGCCGATGCCGACGCCCAGGTTGCGCAGCACGGTGGAGTCGGTGAGATCGCGCTGCCAGCGGGAAACCGGCAGTTTGGCGGCCAGGTGCTGCATCACCGCGTTCGCCAGGCCGAGGTTGCCCTCCGAGTTTTCGAAATCGATCGGGTTCACTTTGTGCGGCATAGTGGAGGAGCCGATTTCGCCAGCGATGGTTTTCTGTTTGAAGTGGTTCAGCGCAATATAGCCCCAGACGTCGCGATCGAAGTCGATCAGGATGGTGTTGAAGCGCGCGATGCAGTCAAACAGCTCGGCGATATAGTCGTGCGGCTCGATCTGTGTGGTGTAGGGGTTCCAGCTGATGCCCAGCGAGGTGACGAACGCTTCGCTCAGCTGATGCCAGTCCACTTCCGGGTAGGCGGACATGTGCGCGTTATAGTTGCCGACCGCGCCGTTGATTTTGCCGAGGATCTCCACCTGCTCCAGCTGACGCAGCTGGCGCGACATGCGGTAAGCGACGTTCGCCATCTCTTTGCCCATGGTGGACGGCGTAGCGGGTTGGCCGTGGGTACGCGACAGCAGCGGAATATCGCGGTACTGCTGCGCCAGATCTTTCACCGCGTCGATCAGTTGGGTCCAGTAAGGCAGAATGACCTCGCGGCGTGCGGTTTCCAGCATCAGCGCATGCGACAGGTTATTAATATCTTCTGAGGTGCAGGCGAAGTGGATAAATTCGGAGACGGCGTGCAGCGCAGGCACCTCAGCCACTTTTTCCTTCAGGAAATACTCAACCGCTTTAACGTCGTGATTGGTGGTGCGCTCAATCGTTTTGATGCGCGCGGCGTCGGTTTCGTTGAAATTTTCAACGATCGCGTCAAGGAAAGCGTTTGCGTCGGCGTCAAAAGCAGGAACTTCCTTGATCTCTGCAGTCGCGGCCAGTTTTTGTAACCAGCGAACTTCAACCTGAACGCGGAATTTCAGCAGGCCATACTCGCTGAAAATGGCGCGCAGCGGGCTGACTTTTTCGCCGTAACGACCATCGACAGGTGAGACGGCGGTCAGAGAGGATAATTCCATCAGAGCAACTCCTGGATCGTTAACTAAAGGTCTGGCGTCTGTCGGCCATCAGGCCGACGGCATACCGGCTAAAATACGTTTCGCCTCACTCATGAGACGATTTCGGAAAAACATTAACTGCAGGCGGCCGCCGCCCACCTGCTGCCAGAGCACCGCGGAGCGGATGCCGGCCAGCAGAGAGGCGCGAATTTTACTCTGCACCTGGCTGTTTTGCAGCACCGCAGGCGATCCTGTCACCTGAATGCGCGGGCCGAGCGGGCTGATGACATCGACATAGATGCCCGCCATGGCGGCGACGATCGTCTCGGATTCGATATCGTAATGGGTCAGCTGGCGATCGAGCTGGGCGATACGCTGCGCCAGCGTATTGAGCGCGGATTTATTGGCGTTCAGCTTTCTTTCCAGCACCATCAGGCTCAGGGTATAGCGCGTCAGCTCCGCCCCGGCGCCCTGGCGGCTGGGCGTATTCAGCACCGCCAACAGCGTCTCCAGCCCGAAGCGCAGATGGGTTTCGTCGTTGCCGTAAACGGCCAGCGTGGAAGAGGGGTTTAAATCGAGCAGGCTGCTCAGGGAGGTTTTCAGCGACTGCGCGTCGCACTGGCCCTGATGGGCCAGCTGCTGCGCCAGATGCGCGGCCTGGCAGATGCCTGCCAGCGCCAGCGTGATGTCATAATAATTTTTAGCCACTGTTACTCCTGTATACACATCGGCGCAGCATAAGCGATTATGCCGACACCAGCGGTAAACGCTGCTCGATGATGCCGCCGCCGAGGCAGATTTCGCCCAGATAGAAGACGGCGGACTGGCCTGGCGTGACGGCGGCCACCGGCTGCCCGAAGCGCACTTCGATGCGATCGTCGTCCAGCGGCGTAACGACGCAGGGGATATCTTCCTGACGGTAGCGCGTTTTCACCGCGCACTGCAGCGGCGCGCGCAACGGTTGACGGTCAACCCAGTGCAGCTGTTGCGCAATCAGGCCGACGGACATCAGGCGCGGATGGTCGGCGCCCTGCGCCACGATCAGGCGGTTATTGGCGACATCTTTATCCACCACGTACCAGGGATCGTCGCTGCTCTCTTTCAGGCCGCCGATGCCGAGGCCTTTACGTTGCCCCAGCGTATGGTACATCAGGCCCTGATGTTCGCCCACGGTCTGACCGTCGACGGTGACGATTTCGCCAGGCTGCGCCGGCAGATAGCGCCCGAGGAAATCACGGAATTTGCGTTCGCCGATAACGCAGATGCCGGTAGAATCTTTTTTCTTCGCCGTCACCAGCTCCAGATCTTCCGCGATGCGGCGCACTTCCGGCTTCGACAGCTCGCCGACCGGGAACAGGCTCTGAGCGATCTGCTGGTGGCTGAGCGTGTAGAGGAAGTAGCTCTGATCTTTATTGCCGTCGAGACCGCGCAGCAGCTGGCTCTGGCCGTTGCTGTCCTGGCGGCGAACGTAGTGGCCGGTGGCGATAAAGTCGGCGCCGAGATCTTCCGCCGCGAACTCCAGGAACGCTTTGAACTTGATCTCTTTGTTGCAGAGAATATCGGGGTTAGGCGTGCGGCCCGCCTTGTACTCTTCAAGGAAATGCTCGAAGACGTTATCCCAGTATTCAGCGGCGAAGTTGACCTTATGCAGCTTCATGCCGAGTTTGTCGCACACTGCCTGGGCGTCGGCCAGATCGTCCGCGGCGGTACAGTACTCTTCGCCGTCGTCCTCCTCCCAGTTTTTCATAAACAGACCTTCCACCTGATAGCCCTGCTGTTGCAGTAACCAGGCGGAAACGGAGGAATCGACGCCGCCGGACATTCCGACGATCACTTTTTTCTGGCTGTTGTCAGACATGACACACTCACGACAAGGAACAAAAACAGGCGGCGTATTCTAGCACGCGTCAGACGAGGACGCATCCCCGCCGCGCGGCTGGCGCGATGGGAAAGCCATTATCGATAAATTCGCACCAGCGACAGCGGATAACGCACGCCGCTTTGCCAGATACGCACGCTTTCCGCCACCAGCGGCGAACGCAGACGATCCGCCGTCAGGATCTGCTGCGGCGACAGCCACCAGCAGCGGTCGATATCGCTGTCCTGCGGCTGCGTCGGCAGACGCGTCGGGAGATCGACGGCGAACAGAAAACGGATAAAGGGAGTATTGTCCGGCGCGGTCCACTGCTGCACGCCGAGAAAATATTCCATCTCCGCCTGAATGCCGGTCTCCTCGTACAGCTCGCGGCTGGCGGCCTCCAGCAGACTCTCGTCCGCTTCCAGATGGCCGGCGGGCTGGTTCCAGGTCGCTTTGCCGTGGACGGTTTCTTCCACTACCAGCAGTTCGCCTTCCGCCTGCACTATGCAGGCGACGGTCACGTGCGGTTTAAACATCAGCTGCTCCTTTCGGATTAAAATTGATCGGTGACGTCGCGCCATTCACCCTGCGCCAGGCCGTCCAGCGTCAGCGACGCCAGGCCGTAGCGGATCAGCCGCAGCGTTGGGAAACCGATATGGGCGGTCATGCGGCGCACCTGACGGTTGCGTCCTTCATACAGGGTGATTTTCAGCCAGCTGGTGGGAATCGCTTTACGTTCGCGGATCGGCGGCTGGCGCGGCCAGAGCCAGGCGGGTTCCGCTACCTTTTCGACGCCAGCGGGGAGGGTGGGGCCATCTTTCAGATTAACGCCATCGCGCAGTGCCTGCAGCGCGCTGTCATCGGGTTCGCCTTCCACCTGCACGTAGTAAATTTTGCCGGTGCGTTTGCCCGGTTGGGTCAGCTTCGCCTGTAACGCGCCGTCGTTGGTCAGCACCATCAGGCCTTCGCTGTCGCGGTCCAGGCGGCCCGCGGCGTAAACGTCGCCGACCGGAATAAAATCCTTCAGCGTGGCGCGGCCCGCTTCGTCGGTGAACTGCGGCAGTACATCATAGGGTTTGTTAAAAACGATCACCCGACGCGGCCCTTTACGTGACGGTGGCGGGGCGGAAGCACGGCTGAATCGTTTAACGTTGTGATTCTTAACGACAGTTTTACGCATGAGCTTTGCACTTGAGGGTAATGAGCGCATTATAACGCGAAATCGAGATGATTGGCGCGGCGGCAATATTCAAGTAGTATTGACGCGCATCTTACAAATCATTAACAAAAAAGCGCTCGAAGGAGAGGTTAATGGAAAGCAAAGTAGTTGTTCCGGCGGAAGGTCAGAAAATCACGCTTGACGGTCAGGGCAAACTGGTTGTCCCTGCTAATCCGATCATCCCTTATATCGAAGGTGACGGCATTGGCGTGGATGTATCTCCTGTCATGATCAAAGTGGTTGATGCCGCTGTGAAAAAAGCCTACAACGGCGAGCGAAAAATTTCCTGGATGGAAATTTACACCGGTGAGAAATCCACGCAGGTGTATGGCCCGGACGTATGGCTGCCGGAGGAGACGCTTGACCTGATTAAGGACTATCGCGTTGCCATCAAAGGCCCGTTGACGACGCCGGTTGGCGGCGGTATCCGTTCTCTTAACGTTGCGCTGCGTCAGCAGCTGGACCTGTACATCTGTCTGCGTCCGGTACGCTACTATCAGGGCACCCCAAGCCCGGTAAAACGTCCGCAGGACACCGATATGGTGATCTTCCGTGAAAACAGTGAAGACATCTATGCCGGCATCGAGTGGAAAGCGGGCACTCCGGAAGCGGATAAAGTGATCAAGTTCCTGCGCGAAGAGATGGGCGTGAACAAGATTCGCTTCCCGGAACAGTGCGGCATCGGCGTGAAGCCTTGCTCTGAAGCGGGCACTAAGCGCCTGGTGCGCGCGGCGATTGAATATGCCATCACCAACGATCGCGACTCTGTGACCCTGGTTCACAAAGGCAACATCATGAAGTTCACCGAAGGCGCGTTTAAAGACTGGGGCTACCAGCTGGCGCGCGAAGAGTTCGGCGGCGAGCTGCTGGACGGCGGCCCGTGGGTGAAAATCAAGAACCCGAACACCGGCAAAGAGATCGTTATTAAAGACGTGATCGCCGATGCGTTCCTGCAGCAGATTCTGCTGCGCCCGGCCGAGTACGACGTGATCGCCTGTATGAACCTGAACGGCGACTACATCTCTGACGCTCTGGCGGCGCAGGTTGGCGGCATCGGCATCGCGCCGGGCGCTAACATCGGCGACGAGTGCGCGCTGTTTGAAGCGACGCACGGCACCGCGCCGAAATACGCAGGCCAGGACAAAGTCAACCCAGGCTCTGTTATCCTTTCGGCGGAAATGATGCTGCGCCATATGCAGTGGTTCGAAGCCGCAGACCTGATTGTTAAAGGCATGGAAGGCGCTATCGCCGCGAAAACCGTGACCTATGACTTCGAACGTCTGATGGAAGGCGCTAAGCTGCTGAAATGTTCAGAGTTTGGCGACGCGATTATCAGCAACATGTAATGATTGTTGATGTGAAATAATAAGCGGAACTATGGTAGTTCCGCTTTTTTATTTTTCCGGCGATACGGCAGGGGATCTTCGCTGACGCATTTATGAGCACTCCTGTCAAATCGCCGTATCTTATCCTTTGAAAAAAGGTGTGTAACTGTATGGTTTTTCATCATAGGGAAATGATGTATGAGCCATTGCCTGCCTGGAACGGATCTTTACTATCTGCCGCGCGATAATCTCGAACCTGAGAAATTTAAGTTAATCATCAGTCCCTCTCATGCCTGGTCGCGTATTGACGATGAGTACGTTTTTGATGACCGCTGGTCATCGGGTTTTCAGCTGATCAATATGCAGCGCCGCGCTTTTAACGGTTATACCAATCAGCAGCCGCTACACGGGCCGCGCGAGCGTGAAAAACTGAAAAGCATGGTATATGGCGGCGAGATGGTGATGCTCGAAAGGTCCAATTCTTCGTCAGGCAGACTGTTTGATATCAATGATGACGGCGAACTGATTTGTCGCGATCCGCTGGCCTTCAGATTTGACGGCGCGCAAAGGATTATTGATGCGTATAAAAATGCCGTGGCGTGGCGTGGCGTGGCGTGGCGTGACAACAGCGGCACGGATGGCAAACCACGCCCCACCGTACTGCCTGAGCAGTTGACAAACACATCACAGCCCGCCGCGCTCAGCACCATCAACAGCAAAATGGCGGGGCGCCTGTTAGCCGCTGGTGGTATTTATAATCAGAATCCTGAGATGTTTGCAGAAACCGCGCGCAAGCTGGGCGGCGAGGCGGCACAGGGTTTTGATGAAGTACTGAACGAGCAGACAGCCGGATCGCTAATTGCGTTAAGCTCAATATTTGCAGCTGGACGGGCAGGCATTCACTCTGCATCCATTACAGAGATAAAAAACTGGAAGCCTGGCTGCAATATAATGAATTACTTCGTATAAGTAACGGATTATCCGCAGATGGGCATACTTGCTATGGCCTATCGACAGCCAGCAATGAGCCAGGATTAATTGAATTTAACGACGCGTTAAATACACCCGGTTTTGAATTTGATGGCATGCATGGGCGTATTGTTATTGGAGAAAATAATACTGATACGCTCTATTATGACACCGTTACAAAACGATGGGAGTCCTGCGATCGCATCGGCACTGAAAACGTATGGGAATCCTGCGATACGCTGGCAGAACTGATAGAAGCTAAAATAAAATTGTTAAAAATAAAGTGACGCCATGTTAGAAGCTGAAAGGCGTAGTGTAATTAAAAAATAAGTTAATTTGTAATGGTGGGTGCTACGCCCCAATGATTAATCATTAAAC
>NZ_JANION010000184.1:0-2693 GCF_024610815.1 Mixta sp. | reverse complement strand
CAGCAAACCTGCTGCAGCGCAGCAGCGCGCCTTTTCCACTGATGCTGATTCGCTGTGCTGAAAACAGTGAAAATCTGTCGTTGCTGGCGCAGACATTACAGCATAACAGAGGGAAGAAGAAAGCACTTTACGGCGGTAACTATCTGATAAATGACGATCAGATTAGCTGGCAACCTGCGCAAAGCTCAGATGAGCCATTTGCCAGCTGCGGCGAAGTGCAGTTTGCCGACTGGATCGAACCTGAGCAGCTGTTTGGCTGCGTGCGGCTGTTCGCACAGCGCATTAGTCTGCAACCGGGCCTGATTCATCGCGCCAACGGCGGCGTTCTTCTGCTTTCGCTGCGCGCCGTGCTGGCGCAACCGCTGATGTGGCTCCGTCTGAAGCAGATCGTGATGCAGCGCCGTTTCGACTGGCTGTCGCCTGATGAAACGCGTCCGCTGCCCGTCGCCATTCCCTCAATGCCGATGCAGCTCAAGCTGGTGCTTTGCGGCGATCGCGAAGCGATGGCCGACTTCCAGGAAATGGAGCCTGAGCTGACGTCGCTGGCTATTTACAGCGAGTATGAAGAAAGCCTGCGAGTGGAAGACCAGGAAGATATGGCGCTGTGGTGCCGCTGGGTCACGGCGCTGTCGCGTCAGGCGGCGCTGCCCGCTATCGAGGCCGATTTCTGGCCGCTCCTGCTGCGCGAATCGGCGCGCTACAGCGGCGATCAGGATATGCTGCCGCTCTGCCCCGCCTGGCTTGGAAGACAGCTGCGCGAGGCGGCGCAGTATGGCGAAAAACTCGACGCGGAAGCGCTGCAGGCGGCGCTCGACGCCCGCAGCTGGCGGGAAAACTATCTGCCAGAGCAGATGCGTGACGAAATACTGCTCGATCAGATCCTGATCGACACCGAAGGCGCGGTGGTCGGACAGATTAACGGTCTGTCAGTGATTGAATTCCCTGGTCATCCACGCGCGTTTGGCGAACCTTCACGCATCAGCTGCGTAGTGCACGTCGGCGACGGCGAGTTTACCGACGTTGAGCGCAAGGCTGAACTGGGCGGCAATATTCACGCTAAGGGCATGATGATCATGCAGGCGTTTCTGATCGCTGAACTCGAACTCGATCAGCAACTGCCTTTCTCCGCCTCGCTGGTTTTTGAACAATCCTATTCGGAAGTTGACGGCGACAGCGCCTCGCTTGCCGAACTTTGCGCGTTGATCAGCGCCCTGGCGGAACAGCCTGTCAATCAGCAGATCGCCGTGACCGGGTCGGTCGATCAGTTTGGTCATATTCAGCCAGTAGGCGGACTGAATGAAAAAATCGAAGGATTTTTCGAGGTTTGCCAGCAGCGTGGTCTGACGGGTCATCAGGGCGTGATTATTCCGGCAGCCAATGTACGTCATCTCTGTTTGCAGCAGGAGGTTGTCGATGCCGTGCGCGACGGTCAGTTCCATATCTGGGCCGTCAATGAGGTTGACGAAGCGCTGCCGCTGCTGACCGGCGTCGAGTGGAAAAAAGAGAATGCGCCCTGCCTGCTGCAAACTATTCAGGACCGCATCACAGAATTTAATCAGCAGGAAGCGCGTCAGCGCCCCTGGCCTCTGCGTTGGCTAAACTGGTTTAACCACAGCTGATCGGAGTTGTTCAGCTTACACCTGTTAGCTAACCTTCGTGATTCACTAGAAAAAGGCTTATTGAAACATGGTAGAAAAACGCGAATCCTATACAAAAGAAGATCTCATTGCCTCTGGTCGCGGTGAACTGTTTGGCGCTGAAGGCCCGCCGCTGCCGTCTGGCAATATGCTGATGATGGACCGCGTGGTCAAAATGAGCGAAGAAGGCGGTAACTTTAATAAAGGTTATGTCGAAGCTGAACTGGATATCAATCCTGACCTCTGGTTCTTCGCCTGTCACTTTATTGGCGATCCGGTCATGCCGGGCTGTCTGGGTCTGGATGCGATGTGGCAGCTGGTAGGCTTCTATCTGGGTTGGCTGGGCGCTGAAGGCAAAGGCCGCGCGCTGGGCGTAGGCGAAGTGAAATTTACCGGTCAGGTACTGCCGACGGCGAAAAAAGTGACCTACCGCATTCATTTCAAACGCGTCATTAACCGCAAACTGGTGATGGGCGTAGCGGACGGCGAAGTGCTGGTGGATGGCCATGTGATCTATACCGCCAGCGATTTGAAAGTGGGCCTGTTTAAAGACACCACCGCGTTCTAATCTTCTGCAATAAAAAACCTCCGCTGCCGCGGAGGTTTATCCCTTTTCTGACCAGGCGTTTACGCCATCGTCGCCCCGGCGCTGACCGACCTGTCCTCCATGGCTTTTCGCCAACCTCCCAACCAGTGAGACCGAGCCTCAATCATTTGATAAGGGCACATTTCTTTTGAGCGCCCGGTAATGCCTGCCTGATAACCACGTGAGTGTGCCCGTTCCAGGCGGTCTCGTTTCTGTCTCTTCATGCCTCATTTCCCTCATTCAGGTATGGTGGAACTGGTGGAAAGAAAACAATGGTCACAAAATGCGCAACCACATTTCAGTTCTACCCCCATCAGCACGAAAGATCAATGCGCAAATTTCACGCCATTGTCACATGAATACGCTATTTTTAGAGGTTTTCTTAGGGCGTCGCGCGAGCTGCCAGACAACGGATTGATTCTGAAATAAAAAAATTCCGGCCCATACAGCTGAAGCGCCTTATGTAACCG
>NZ_JANION010000021.1:0-18429 GCF_024610815.1 Mixta sp. | reverse complement strand
GCCCAAAGTGATCCTGGGCCAGATATTGTACTCTGGCCACCCACCTGTCATTTTTAACCTCTAATGATAGTATATTTATCTGAACAGCATAGATATCATGAATGGTAATACCCAAACCATTAAAGTTATCCTCTTTACGTACAAACTTAGGTAATATCATATCTTGAATATTATTATTAAAGTGAGGAAGGTGCTTTTTAGGATAGATGCCTTTTGCATAATCAACATACCTGTTAATCGTCTCCCTTATCGCTTTTAGCGAGCTGTCATCCGAATTATCCTCCAGTAACTGATTTCTTAACGCCATATCCAGCGCCGCATCGCTAAAAGGCGTGCCATCAGCGTACTGCATATGGTCAATCATTTTATTAATCAGTTGGCGATAGGGACTATAAATGGAGAAAGGCCAGCTCAGGCTGCGCATTTCATCAAACAGCAGCTGCGCGCAGACCTGATACGAACAGGTTCCCGCGTTTTTGACAGCATGGGAACGGAAAAAACGCGACTGCGGTAAATTGAACGGCGTAAGCCGTACGCCGCTGTAAGGGTCCACCGTTTCTGATACATCCGTAAGAGAGTAGCGCTTTCGCAGCTGGGAAGCCGTTAAGTCGCCATATCGCATATCCGCCGCCGCTCTGTCGTTCATTTTTCTCTGGGTAGTAAAAACAGTACAAGGAAAGGTTAAAGCTGTCATTTATCGCGCTTCCTGCCGATGCGGTTTTGATGTAGCCGCGTCCCGTGCGTTATCGTTAAGCGCTTATTAATACCGGTGAAAAGCGCATGCCGATTCAAGACATGTCCCGAATTTAAATCTTTTCAGGTTGGCAGGAGATTAAGAACTGTATAAATAAACATGCTATCATTGGCGCGATTTTCCGCTTTTCAGAGGCATCGGGTGAACAACGCACGCGCAGGTTTTCTGCTGACGCGCCACTGGCGCGATACGCCAAACGGCACCGAGATCGTTCTATGGCTGGCGACCGATAACGGACCGCAGCGTCTGGTGCTGCCGCCGCAAGAATCTGTCGCCTTTTTACCCGCAGAATATCAGCAGCAGGCGAGGCAGTTGCTGGCCGATGAGCGCGACTGGCGACTGTTGCCGCTCGCCCTGAAAGACTTTCGCCATCGCCCGGTGCTGGGCCTTTATTGCTCGCAGTATCGCCAGTTGCAGCGGCTGGAAAAGCGGCTGCGCGAACAGGCTATTCCGCTCTATGAGGCGGACGTGCGCCCGCCGGATCGTTTCCTGATGGAGCGCTTTATCACCGCGCCGGTCTGGTTCAGCGGCGAACCGGCCGGAGAGAGTCTGATCAACGCTCGCCTTAAGCCGCACCCCGATTATCGCCCGCAGCTTCGCTGGGCGTCGCTCGATATCGAAACCACCCAGCATGGCGAACTCTACTGCATCGGCGTCGAAGGCTGTGGTCAGCGCATCGTGTGGATGCTGGGGCCGGAAAACGGCGACGCCAGCCAGCTCGACTTTGAACTGCATTACGTCAGCAGCCGTCCGCAGCTGTTGGAAAAACTCAACGCCTGGTTCGCCGCACAGGATCCCGACGTGCTGATTGGCTGGAACGTGGTGCAGTTTGACCTGCGCGTGCTGCAAAAGCACGCCGATCGCTACGGGATTCCGCTGCGTCTGGGACGCAACCAGACGCCGCTGGAGTGGCGCGAGCATGGCTTCAAACCCGGCGTATTTTTCGCGCAGGCGGAGGGACGGCTGATTATCGACGGCATCGAAGCGCTGAAATCCGCTTTCTGGAATTTCGACTCATTCAGCCTGGAGTCGGTGTCGCGCCAGCTGCTGGGCGAAGGCAAGGCGATTGATAATCTCTGGCAGCGCATGGAAGAAATTAACCAGCGCTTCGCCAACGATAAGCCGGCGCTGGCGCGCTACAACCTGAAAGACTGCGAGCTGGTGACGCGCATCTTCCAGAAAACCGAGCTGATGCCGTTCTTGCTGGAACGCGCCAGCGTCAACGGGCTGGCGGCGGATCGCCATGGGGGCTCGGTGGCTTCTTTCAGCCATCTCTATTTTCCACGCATGCATCGCGCCGGTTTCGTCGCGCCCAATTTCGGCGAGGTGGCGCCGGACGCCAGCCCCGGCGGCTACGTGATGGATTCACGCCCTGGCCTGTATGACTCGGTATTGGTGCTGGATTATAAAAGCCTTTACCCGTCGATAATCCGCACCTTCTTAATCGATCCGGTCGGGCTGGTGGAGGGACTGGCTCATCCTGACGATAAAGATTCGGTGCCCGGCTTCCGCCAGGCGCGCTTTTCGCGTCACAACCACTGTCTGCCCGCCATCGTCAATCAGATCTGGCAGGGACGCGAAGCGGCGAAGCGTCAGGGCAACCAGCCGCTGTCGCAGGCGCTAAAAATTATTATGAACGCCCTGTACGGCGTGCTGGGCACTCGCGCCTGCCGCTTTTTCGATCCGCGTCTCGCCTCTTCTATCACGCTGCGCGGCCACGAGATTATGCAACAGACGCGCCAGCTGATAGAGGCGCAGGGTTACGAAGTCATCTATGGCGACACCGACTCCACCTTCGTCTGGTTGAAGGCGCCGCACGATACTGCCAGCGCCGACGCTATCGGTCAGCGGCTGGTCAGCCTGGTCAATCAGTGGTGGCGCGACCATTTGCAGGCGGAATATCAGCTGGAAAGCGCGCTGGAGCTGGAATATGAAACGCATTTCGTGCGCTTTCTGATGCCTACCATTCGCGGCGCGGAACAGGGCAGTAAAAAGCGTTACGCCGGGCTGATCCAGCTGGCGGGCCAGGAACGCATGATATTTAAAGGGCTGGAGACGGTGCGCACCGACTGGACGCCGCTGGCGCAGGAATTTCAGCAGGCGCTCTACGGTCGTATTTTCCGCGGCCAGCCCTGGCAGGAATATATCCGTGAAACGGTACGCCAGCTGCTGGACGGCGAACTGGACGCGCAGCTGGTGTACAAAAAGCGCCTGCGCCGCCCGCTGCACGAATATGAACGCAACGTGCCGCCGCACGTGCGCGCCGCGCGCCTGGCCGATGAACAGAATAAAAAACTGGGCCGCCCGTTACAGTATCAAAAAGGGGGCGCCATTCGCTATGTCATGACCACCTCCGGGCCGGAGCCGCTGGAAGCGCGCACCGCGCCGCTGGATTACGATCACTACCTGACAAAACAGCTGCAGCCGGTCGCCGACGGGATATTGCCTTTCGTACAGGATGACTTTGCTACACTGATTACCGGGCAGCTGGGCCTTTTTTGACAGGTGACGAACGCGTTACCTTCCAGTACCATAGCGCCCTTCCTGAATTCACCGCTCCTGGGCCTTAGCCAGACATGTTTATTGCCTGGCCGCAACGCTATTGTCCGGGCGGGAGCATGACACCTGTTATTACGAGAATCGCGAGCTAAACATCTATGCCTTTTACACTTGGTCAACGCTGGATCAGCGACACGGAAAGCGAACTGGGACTGGGAACTGTGGTTGCCCTGGATGCCCGTATGGTTACTCTGCTTTTTCCTGCTACCGGTGAAAACCGTCTCTATGCCCGAAATGATTCTCCCATTACCCGTGTGATCTTCAATCCCGGCGATACCGTCACCAGCCATGAAGGCTGGCAGCTGGAAGTCGCTGAAGTACGCAATGATAATGGCCTGGTAACCTATATCGGCACCCGTCTGGATACTCAGGAGCCGATGGAAATGCGCGAAGTGCTGCTCGACAGCAAACTGGTGTTCAGCAAGCCACAGGACCGTCTGTTCGCCGGTCAGCTTGACCGCATGGATCGCTTCGCCCTGCGCTTTCGCGCGCGCCGTTACCAGAGCGAGCAGTATCGTCTCTCTGTCAGCGGTCTGCGCGGCATGCGCACCAACCTGATCCCGCACCAGCTGCATATCGCCCACGATGTGGGCCGCCGTCACGCGCCGCGCGTGCTGCTGGCGGATGAGGTGGGCCTCGGCAAAACTATCGAAGCCGGGATGATTATTCATCAGCAGCTGCTGGCCGGCCGCGCCGATCGCGTGCTGATCGTTGTGCCGGAAACTCTGCAGCATCAGTGGCTGGTGGAAATGCTGCGTCGCTTTAACCTGCGTTTCTCGCTGTTTGACGACGCGCGCTACGCCGAAGCGCAGCACGACAGCGACAATCCGTTCGATACCGAGCAACTGGTGATTTGCTCGCTCGATTTCGTGCGTCGCAACAAACAGCGTTTACAGCAGCTGGCGGACGCGGAGTGGGATCTGCTGGTCGTAGACGAAGCGCATCATCTCGCCTGGAGCGAAGGCGAGCCGAGCCGCGAATATCAGGTTATCGAACAGTTGGCGGAGCAGATCCCCGGCGTGCTGCTGTTGACGGCGACGCCGGAGCAGCTCGGCATGGAGAGCCACTTCGCGCGCCTGCGCCTGCTCGATCCGGATCGGTTCCACGATTTTGAGCAGTTCGTCGCCGAGCAGGAGAATTATCGCCCGGTCGCCGATGCGGTCGCCATGCTGCTGGAAGACAAAAGCATCACCAGCGCCGAGATGAATCTGCTGAGCGATCTTATCGGCGAGCAGGATATCGAACCGCTGCTGCAAACCGCCAACGGCAAGAGCGACGGCAGGCAGGCGGCGCGCGAAGAGTTGATTCGCATGCTGATGGATCGTCACGGCACCAGCCGCGTGCTGTTCCGCAACACCCGTAACGGCGTGAAGGGCTTCCCGCATCGCGAACTGCATCAGATCCGTCTGCCGCTGCCGACGCAGTATCAGACCGCGATCAAGGTTTCCGGCATCATGGCGGCACGTAAATCCGCCGAGGAGCGCGCGCACGATATGCTCTACCCGGAGCAGATTTATCAGGAGTTTGAGGGCGACAGCGGCACCTGGTGGAACTTCGATCCGCGCGTTGAATGGCTGATGGGCTATCTGACCAGCAACCGCAAAGAAAAAGTGCTGGTGATCTGCGCCAAAGCGGCGACCGCGCTACAGCTGGAGCAGGTGCTGCGCGAGCGTGAAGGCATTCGCGCCGCGGTATTCCATGAAGGGCTGTCGATTATCGATCGCGACCGCGCCGCCGCCTGGTTCGCTTCGGAAGAGGATGGCGCGCAGGTGCTGCTCTGTTCAGAAATCGGTTCCGAAGGACGCAACTTCCAGTTCGCCAACCGGCTGGTAATGTTCGATCTGCCGTTCAACCCCGATCTGCTGGAGCAGCGTATCGGCCGCCTCGACCGTATCGGTCAGACGCGCGATATTCAGATCATGGTGCCTTATCTGGAGAAAACAGCGCAGTCGGTGCTGGTGCGCTGGTATCACGAAGGGCTGGATGCGTTCGAGCATACCTGCCCGACAGGACGCACGGTTTACGATCGGGTGCACGATCAATTGATCGGCTATCTGGCCGCGCCGGAAAACAGCGAAGGGCTGGACGCGTTTATCGCTGAATGCCGTCAGCAGCACGATGCGCTGCGCGCGCAGCTGGAGCAGGGCCGCGACCGTCTGCTGGAGCTGCATTCCAACGGCGGCGAGAAAGCCCAGGCGCTGGCGGAAGAGATTAGCCGTCAGGATAACAATATCGAGCTGGTCAACTTCGCCCTTAACCTGTTCGATATTATCGGCATCAACCAGGAAGATCGCAGCGATAACCTGATTGTGCTGACGCCGTCCGATCATATGCTGGTGCCCGATTTCCCCGGCCTGCCGGAAGAAGGCTGCACCATCACCTTCGATCGCGATCAGGCGCTGGCGCGTGAAGATGCGCAGTATGTGACCTGGGAACACCCGATCATTCGCAACGGTCTCGATCTGATCCTGTCAGGCGATACCGGCAGCTGTGCCCTTTCACTGTTAAAAAACAAGGCGCTGCCGGTCGGCACGCTGCTGATCGAGCTGATTTACGTGGTGGAGGCGCAGGCGCCGAAACATCTGCAATTGACCCGCTTTCTGCCGCCAACGCCGGTGCGTCTGCTGGTGGATCGCAAAGGCGTCAATCTGGCCGACAAGGTGGAATTTGAGAGCTTTAACCGTCAGCTGAACGCGGTGAACCGCCATAACGGCAGCAAGCTGGTGAACGCGGTGCAACAGGATGTGCATGCGATTTTGCAGCTGGCGGAGCCGCAGGCGGCGGAAGCGGCGCGTAAGCTGATCGACGCGGCGCGCGCCGAGGCGGATGAAAAGCTGAGCGCTGAGCTAGAGCGTCTGGAAGCGCTGAAGGCGGTGAACCCAAATATCCGTGAAGATGAGATCGCCGCGCTGGAGAGCAACCGCAGCGAGGTACTGGCCAGCCTGAATGATGCCGGCTGGCGTCTGGACGCGCTGCGCCTGATCGTCGTCTCTCATCAGTAAGCGAACCGGAGACGCAGACGATGGAACCCTATAACCCGCCGCTGGAGCCCTGGCTGCATATTTTGTATCAGGACGATCACATCATGGTGGTCAATAAGCCGAGCGGGTTATTGTCCGTGCCGGGCCGTCTTGAGGAGCATAAAGACAGCGTGATGACGCGCGTTCAGCGTGACTTTCCACAGGCTGAATCGGTGCACCGCCTTGATATGGCCACCAGTGGCGTGCTGGTGGTGGCCTTGACGAAGGCGGCCGAACGCGAGCTGAAGCGCCAGTTCCGCGAACGCGAGCCGGAAAAAAGCTATGTGGCGCGTATCTGGGGCCATCCCGATAAGGATGAGGGACTGGTGGATTTGCCGCTGATTTGCGACTGGCCGAATCGTCCGAAGCAGAAGGTCTGCTTTGAGACCGGAAAGTCGGCGCAAACGGAGTATCAGGTACTGGAGCGGGCAGCGGATAACTCCGCTCGCGTGCAGCTGAAGCCGATTACCGGCCGTTCGCATCAGCTGCGCGTGCATATGCAGGCGCTGGGCCATCCGATTCTGGGCGACCGCTTTTATGCGCATGAGACGGCGCAGGCGTTAGCGCCGCGTCTGCAACTTCACGCCGAGTCGCTGACGATTACCCATCCTGCCTTCGGCAACCGCATGACGTTCCGCCAGCCCGCCGATTTTTAACGGCCTGCGGCGAGCGCGTTGACGCTGGGGTGGCGATATTGCAGCGGACTGCGGGCTTTCAACGTAGATGATGTCGTGGCAGGCTGAGTGGGCTTTAACGTAGACGGTGTCGCGGCGGGCTGAGTGGGCGTTAACGTGGGTGATGACGCGGCGGTCGCGAGGTTGACGCCCGTCCTGCGCCGTCAGCAACAGGCAGGCCGCTCCGTAAAGACGTCGTCAATCCATCCCTGGAGACTCCGCCGCGTCATCCCTGACGCGAAGGCTTTACTGCACGGCCTGCCTGTTACTTCCTTTCGTTTTGTGCCAATCTGCTTGCCGCTCTTCAACTTTAGCGATGCCGATTTTCCTTTTGAAAATGCCGTATCGCTTGCTTATCACTTTATCCTGCACCTCAGTGACTGAAAGCGTATAGATAACGTTCTGAAACGGGAGCGATTCAGCATTTTCCCGGTTGTTGGAATTTAAAGCACACTATCAGGGGAAGAAGAGGGGCTGGCCGAAGAGGCGGGCCTCCCGCGCCAGGGAAGGCGCGGGCGGAGGCCCCAGGGATGGGTGCATGCCGTCCCGCCGAACGGCCAGCCTCTCTTCTGACCGGCACGGAGGCCTTCAGCAAACCGGCACCAAAGCCCCAGCAAACCGGCACCAAAACTACTTAAATTTTCGCTCTTTGCGGATCAGATCCCAGGCCGCCTGAATCTCCTGCGCCTTCTGCTTCGCCATTTCCATCATCTCTGGCGGCAAACCTTTCGCCACCAGCTTATCGGGATGGTGCTCCGCCATCAGCTTGCGCCAGGCGCGCTTAATCGTCATATAGTCATCGGTTGGCTTCACGCCCAGAACCTTGTAGGCAGCCTCCAGCGTCGGCCCCTGCTGCGCGCCGTAACGCGGGCCGCCCTGCGACGCGCCGCTCCAGGCGCGATCGCCGCCAAACTGCTGTCCGCCTTCCATCATCCGCAAGAACTGTTCGAACTGCACGCGTGAAATCCCTAATTCTTCCGCGATCACATACAACACCTGACGCTCATTGGGATGCAGCAAACCGTCGGCAAACGCCGCCTGAATCTGGATTTCCAGAAACATCCGAATCAAATCGAAACGGCCAAAACAGGCGCTGCGCAGCTCGCGTAGTTTGTTACGCAACGGATAATCGCTCTGCTTGCCTTCACGAAACGCCTGCTGCGCCTGCGTACGCGCCGCGCCGTGCAGCTGCATGCGATCCATCTGCAACGAGGCGATCTGAATATCCGCTTCGGTGACGCGCCCTTTTGCCTTGCTTAAATGTCCCATCACCTGAAAAGTGGTGCGGAAAAAAATTGTCTGTCGGGTCTGATTATTGGAAAAATATGCCCTGCTCTGCGTTTCGCGAATTTTATCGACCAGATGGCCGAGCAGCAGACCAATCACCAGTCCCCAAAAGCCTGCGCCGGAAAGCAATCCCAGCACCAGACCAATTACTTTTCCCCAATAGCGCATATACTCCTCAATTCGCCATGCCGAAGAATAAAAATTGCATTATCATACCTGTCATTTATCTCGCTGCCTAACGGCAACGCGGACAGGCAAGGATTAACACTGGCGCAACGCAGTTCAGTACGTTAGTCTCTGACCGTTTTGTCGGCATGATGCCAGTAATTACGGAATTCTCGATACCGCGTATGAAAAAACGTATACCCACACTGCTGGCCACGATGATTGGCGCAGCGCTTTACAGTCAGCACTCCCTCGCCGACGATCTGATGTCGCAGTGTATGCTGGGCGTACCAAGTTATAACCGTCCCCTGGTGCAGGGCGACGCGAATCAACTGCCGGTAACGATACATTCTGATAACGCCAGGGGTAACTACCCTGACGACGCGGTATTTACCGGCAAAGTCGACATTCAGCAGGGCAACAGCCGTCTACGTTCTGACGAAGTGCAGCTGCATCAACGCCAGCAGCCGGGCCAGACCGCGCCGGTCCGTACCGTCGATGCGCTGGGTAATGTGCACTATGACGACAACCAGGTCATCCTGAAAGGCCCGAAAGCCTGGTCAAACCTGAACACGAAAGACACCGACGTCTGGAACGGTGACTACCAGATGGTAGGACGTCAGGGCCGCGGCACCGCCGATCAGATGAAGCTGCGCGGCAACAACCGCTACACCATCCTCGAAAACGGCACCTTTACGTCATGCCTGCCCGGCAGCAACAGCTGGAGCGTGGTCGGCTCGCAGGTGATCCAGGATCGTGAGGAACAGGTAGCGGAGATCTGGAACGCGCGCTTTAAACTTGGCCCGGTACCGGTCTTCTACAGTCCTTATCTGCAGCTACCGATCGGCGATCGCCGCCGCTCTGGCTTCCTGATCCCGAACGCGAAATACAGTAATAATGACGGCTTCCAGTTCGCGCTGCCCTATTACTGGAACATCGCGCCGCAGATGGACGCCACCATTACGCCGAACTATCTGAGCAGGCGCGGCCTGCAATGGCAGAATGAGTTCCGTTATCTGACGCAGGCTGGCACCGGTCTGGTAGAGTTCGACTATCTGCCGAGCGACGACGAATACAAGCGTGACGAAGCGGCGCGTAACTCCAACGACGGCGACGCCAACCGCTGGCTCTTTTTCTGGCGTCACTCCGGCGTTTATCAGCAGCACTGGCGTTTTAACGCCGACTACACCAAAGTCAGCGATCCTTACTACTTCCAGGATCTCGACTCGAAGTACTACTCCACTACCGACGGCTACGCCACACAGAAATTCAGCGTCAGCTATGCGGATACCAACTGGGACGCCACGCTCTCCAGCAAAGACTTCCAGGTATTCGACACCAACCGCTCGCGAAACGTTTACCGCGCACAGCCGCAGTTTGACTTTAACTACTACAAAAATGACGTTGGGCCATTCGATACCCATCTCTACGCACAGGCGGTGCAGTTCACCAACGTGAACAAAGATTTGCCGGATGCGGTGCGCCTGCATCTGGAACCGACGATCAACCTGCCGCTGGCTAACGACTGGGGCAGCCTGAATACCGAAGCGAAACTGCTGGCGACTCACTACCAACAGAGCGACGTCGACTATTACAACTCGTTAAGAGCAAACGCAAATAATCAGCTGAAAGAAGATGTGAACCGCGTGATGCCGCAGTTTAAAGTCGATGGCCGTATGGTGTTCGATCGCAGCATGAACTGGGCGGAAGGCTACACCCAGACGCTGGAGCCGCGCGTTCAGTACCTCTACGTTCCGTACCGCGATCAGAGCCATATCCAGGCGTATGACTCCACGCTGCTGCAAACCGACTACACCGGCTTGTTCCGCGACCGCACCTATAGCGGCCTGGATCGCATCGCTTCCGCTAACCAGGTGGCCAGCGGTCTGACGACGCGTATTTATGATAACGATCTGGTTGAACGTTTTAATCTGTCCGTAGGTCAAATCTACTCGTTTACCCCGTCGCGCACCGGGCTGAACACCACCAGCGATGAAGATGACACCGGCAGCCTGATTTGGGCCGGCGACACCTGGTGGCGCGTCAGCGATCGCTGGGGCGTCCGCGGCGGCGTTCAGTATGATACGCGTCTGGATAACGTTGCGCAGGGCAACGCGGTGCTGGAATATCGCCGCGACGCCGACCGCATGGTGCAGCTGAACTACCGTTACAGCAGCCCGGAATATGTGGCCAGTGCCCTGAACCGCAACATTAGCAACAACCCGATTTACGAGAATGGCATCTCGCAGGTCGGCATGACAGCCAGCTGGCCCATCGCTGATTCTTGGGCAATCGTAGGCGCTTACTACTACGACACCAAGGAAAAACAGCCTGCCGATCAGCTGCTCGGATTGCAGTACAGCTCCTGCTGCTACGCTATCCGCGTAGGTTATGAGCGCAAAATCAACGGCTGGGAAAACGACAACAGCAAGTATGAAAACCAAATCTCATTCAACATTGAGTTGCGTGGCCTGAGTCCGAACTATGGGCTGGGCAGCAACCAAATGCTACGTCAGGGCATTCTGCCTTACCAGCGCGCTTTCTGATGTTGTAATGTTTGACAGGCAAACCCGCAGTGCGGAAAGAAAAATGGAAAACGTATGAAGAACTGGAGAATGCTGATACTGGGTGTTGCGCTGGCCGCTAACACCGCGATCGCAGCCCCGCAGGTAGTTGATAAAGTCGCCGCCGTGGTCAATAACGGCGTCGTTCTGGAAAGTGACGTTGACGGCATGATGCAATCGGTAAAAGCGCAGGCGCAGCAGGCTGGACAGCAACTGCCGGACGACCGCACGCTGCGCCACCAGATTGTCGAACGCCTGGTGATGGATAACATCATCCTGCAGATGGGCAAACAGATGGGCGTGCAGATTAGCGATCAGCAGCTGGATCAGGCGATTGCCAATATCGCCGCTCAGAACCGCATGTCGCTGGATCAAATGCGCAGCCGTCTGGCCTACGATGGCGTCAACTATAACGCCTATCGTGAGCAGATCCGCAAAGAGATGCAGATTGCCGAAGTGCGCAACAATGAAGTGCGTCGTCGCGTCACCATCCTGCCGCAGGAAGTGGACACGCTGGCGAAACAGGTCGCTGCGCAGAACAGCCAGGGCACCGAGCTGAACATTAGCCATATCCTGCTGCCGCTGCCGGAAAACCCGACGCAACAGCAGGTTGACGACCAGGAGAAACTGGCGAAACAGCTGATGGGCGAACTAAACAGCGGCGCCGATTTCGGTAAGCTGGCGGTCACCTACTCCGCCGATTCCCAGGCGCTGCAGGGCGGCAACATGGGCTGGGGCAAAATTGAAGAGCTGCCGACACTGTTCGCTCAGGCGCTTAGCACGGCCAAAAAAGGCGATATCGTCGGTCCGATCCGCTCCGGCGTCGGCTTCCATATCCTGAAAGTCAACGACCTGCGCGGTGAGAGCCAGAATATCTCCGTAACGGAAGTGCATGCGCGCCATATTCTGCTGAAGCCGTCGCCGATTCTGACCGACGCGCAGGCGCGCCAGAAGCTGCAACAGATTGCCGATGACATCAAAAGCGGCAAAACCAGCTTCGCCGCAGCAGCGAAACAGTTCTCCGACGATCCGGGTTCCGCCAACCAGGGCGGCGATCTGGGCTGGAACTCTCCAGAAATTTACGATCCCGCCTTCCGCGATGCGCTGCTGCGCCTGAGCAAAGGCGAAACCAGCCAGCCGGTGCACTCCTCTTTCGGCTGGCATCTGATTCAGCTGCTGGATACGCGCAAGGTTGATAAAACCGATGCGGCGCAGAAAGAGCGCGCCTATCGTCTGCTGTTCAACCGTAAGTTTGCGGAAGAAGCGCAAACCTGGATGCAGGAACAGCGCGCCAGCGCCTACGTTAAAATTCTGGACGCCAATGCGCAGTAACGCTCGTGTTGTCATCACTCCCGGCGAACCCGCCGGGATTGGTCCCGACGTCGCCCTTCAACTGGCGCAGCGCGACTGGCCGGTTGAACTGGTGGTCTGCGCGTCGCCGCAGCTGCTCGCCGAGCGGGCGCAGCAGTTGGGCCTGCCCCTCTCCCTGCGTGACTATCAGCCCGACGCGCCAGCGCAGCCGCAGCGCGCCGGCACGCTGACCGTGCTGCCGATCGCGCTGGCCGCGCCGGTCACTGCCGGAAAGCTGGAGGTCGCCAACAGCCGTTACGTGCTGGAAACGCTCGCCCGCGCCTGCGACGGCTGTCTGAGCGGCGAATTCGCCGCGCTGATCACCGGTCCGGTGCATAAAGGCGTGATTAACGACGCCGGCATCGCCTTCAGCGGCCATACGGAATTTTTCGCCGAGCGCGCCGCTTGCGATCGCGTCGTCATGATGCTGGCGACGGAGACGCTGCGCGTGGCGTTAGCCACTACGCATCTGCCGCTGAAAGCGGTCTCGGACGCCATCACCGAAGCCAGCCTGCATGAAGTGATTGGCATTCTGTATCAGGATTTACAGCGCAAATTCGGCATCGCCCAGCCGCATATTCTGGTCTGCGGTCTGAACCCGCATGCGGGCGAAGGCGGTCATATGGGCCGCGAAGAGATCGACACCATCATTCCGGCGCTGGAGAAGCTGCGTCAGCAGGGCATGAATCTGACCGGACCGCTGCCGGCGGATACGCTGTTCCAGCCGAAATACCTGCAGCATGCTGACGCCGTTCTGGCGATGTATCACGATCAGGGCCTGCCGGTGTTAAAATACCAGGGCTTCGGCCGCGCGGTGAATATCACCCTTGGCCTGCCTTTTATCCGTACCTCCGTTGACCACGGCACCGCGCTTGAACTGGCCGGCCAGGGCAACGCCGATGCGGGAAGCTTTATTACGGCGCTTAATCTCGCCATCACTATGATCAAAGAAGTCAATGAATAATCGCGTCCACCAGGGTCATTTCGCCCGCAAACGTTTTGGGCAGAACTTCCTTAACGACACCTATATTATCGAAAGCATCGTTTCGGCTATCCATCCTCAGCCCGGCGAGGCGATGGTGGAAATCGGTCCCGGCCTCGGCGCCCTGACCGAGCCGGTTGGCGAACGCCTTGACGCGCTGACCGTAATCGAACTGGATCGCGATCTGGCCGCGCGCCTGCAAACGCATCCGTTCCTCGGCCCGAAGCTGACGATTTACCAGCAGGACGCCATGACCTTCGATTTCGCCAGCCTGGCGGCGGAGAAAGGCCAGCCGCTGCGCGTCTTCGGCAACCTGCCCTACAACATCTCTACACCGTTGATGTTCCACCTTTTCAGCTATACTGATGCGATCAAAGATATGCACTTTATGCTGCAGAAAGAGGTGGTCAACCGTCTGGTGGCCGGCCCCGACAGCAAAGCCTACGGCCGCTTAAGCGTGATGGCACAGTACTATTGTCAGGTGATCCCGGTGCTGGAAGTGCCGCCGGAATCCTTTACGCCAGCGCCGAAAGTCGATTCCGCCGTGGTGCGTCTGGTGCCGCATAAAGCGCGCCCGCATCCGGTTACGGATATTCGCGCGCTGAGCCGTATCACCACCGAAGCCTTCGGCAAGCGCCGCAAAACGCTGCGCAACAGCCTGGGCCATCTGTTTAGCGCCGAGGTGATGGACAGTCTGGGCATCGACGGCAGCCTGCGTGCGGAAAACATCACCGTCGCCCAATATTGTCAGTTAGCGAACTGGTTAACTGCGCACCCTGAGTCGCAGGAGAGTTAAGGCATGAATGAATCGCCCCGAGTGTGTGTTCAGGTACAGAGTTTTTATGTCGAATCACAATCAGCCCCGGATGAGGAGCGCTACGTGTTCGCCTATACCATTACCATCCGCAACCTGGGGCGTGACAACGTGCAGCTGCTTAGCCGCTACTGGTTGATTACCAACGGTAACGGACGCGAAACCGAAGTTCAGGGCGACGGCGTGATTGGCGAACAGCCGCACATTGCGCCCGGCGATGAATATCAGTACACCAGCGGCGCGGTGCTGGAAACCCCGATGGGCACCATGCAGGGGCATTACGTGATGATCGACGATCGAGGCGAACAGTTTCATGTCGATATTCCCGTGTTCCGTCTTGCCGTCCCTTCGCGCATTCACTGATGAGAAACCCGGCTACGGCCGGGTTTGCCGTTTCTTATCCAGGTAACTATTTCATGAGTACATATCTGATTGGCGACATTCATGGCTGCTACGATGAACTGCAGTCTCTGTTGCAGCAGGTCGCCTTTGACGCTGAAAAAGACACCCTTTGGCTGACAGGCGATCTGGTCGCGCGCGGCCCCGGCTCGCTGGAGGTGCTGCGCTTTGTGCGCTCGCTGGGCAGCGCGGTGCGCATGGTACTGGGCAATCACGATCTGCATCTGCTGGCGGTCTATGCCGGCATTAGCCGCAACAAGCCGAAAGATCGCATTACGCCGCTGCTGGAGGCGCCCGACGCCGACGAGCTGATCAACTGGCTGCGCCGTCAGCCTTTGCTGCAGGTGGATGAAGAGAAGAAGCTGGTGATGGCGCACGCGGGCATTACGCCGCAGTGGGATATTGAAACCGCACAAATGTGCGCGCGGGAAGTCGAAGCGGTGCTTTCCAGCGACAGCTACCCGCTGTTCCTGAACGCGATGTACGGCGATATGCCGAACAACTGGACGCCGGAGCTAACCGGCCTGGCGCGCCTGCGCTTCAGCACTAATGCACTGACGCGCATGCGTTACTGTTTCCCTAACGGGCAGTTGGATATGATCTGCAAAGACGCGCCCGGCTCGGCGCCGCCGCCGTTGAAGCCCTGGTTCGCCATTGAAAGCCCGGTGGCACGCGACTACACCATTATTTTCGGCCACTGGGCCTCGCTGGAAGGCAAAGGCACCCCGGAAGGGATTATCGGCCTTGATACCGGTTGCTGTTGGGGCGGAACGCTAACGATGCTGCGCTGGGAAGATCGCCAGCTGTTTATTCAGCCGTCCAACCGCCAGCAAAGCGCCGAAGGCGACGATGTAGCGCCCGCTGCGCTGCGCGCTGAATAAGTACGGCCGGGCCGTCAGACGGCCCGGCGCTGCCTTCGTCAGGCGCCCAGCACGCCGCCATCTTCGCGGGTGATCATGATCACCGAGGAACGTGGCCGCGGGCTGTTGTTCGGGAAGTGCGAATCCCCTTCTTCTCCCGGATGCTGTACGTTAACGAACATCGTTTTATAGTCCGGCGTGAACGTAATGCCGGTCAGCTCGCATGATTTCGGCCCCACCATAAAACGACGAATTTCACCGCTCTCCGGGTCACCCACCAGCATCTGATTATTGCCCTGCCCCTGATAGTCGCCTTCATTGCTGTATTTGCCGTCGGTGAGAATCCATAGCCGCCCGGCGCCGTCGAAGCCTAAACCGTCAGGGCTGTTGAAGGTGTTTTCAGCGGTGATATTGGGCGTGCCGCGCTGTACGCCCTGCGGATGAGCGATCGGGTTGCCGCACAGCACGAAGATATCCCAGTTGAACTGCTGCGCCGTGGCGTCGCCTCCCTCATCCCAACGGATAATCTGACCATATATATTGTCAGGGCGCGGATTGGCCGCATCTACCGGCATCTTTTCATTGCCACGCTTGTTGTTATTGGTCAGCGTGCAATAGGCGCGGCCGTCATGCGGGTTAACGGCGATCCACTCCGGACGATCCATCCGCGTGGCCTTTACCACGTCCGCCGCTGCGCGAGCGTTAATCAGAATGGCCGCCTGATCCTGAAAGCCGTTCTCCGCCGTCAGGCCATTCTGTCCATGCGTCAGCGCCAGCCAGCGACCCGTGCCTTTCAGCGGCGTGCCGTTTTTGTCTCCTTCAAATACCGCCACATAGAGCGTGCCCTCATCCAACAGGGCGCGATTCGCCGTCGGGTTAGCGTGGTCGACTTTACCGCGTGACACATATTTATAGATATATTCGCCGCGCTCGTCGTCGCCCATATAGACCACCAGCTCGCCGCTTTTCGCCACCGTGACCGCGGCATTCTCATGCTTAAAGCGGCCCAGCGCGGTGCGCTTGATCGGCACCGAAGCAGGATCGAGCGGATCGATCTCCACTATCCAGCCGTGACGGTTGAATTCATTAGGGTTTTTCGCCACATCGAAACGCTCGTCAAAATCGGACCAGTTGCGCTCTGGCTCGTTCGCTTTCAGCGTATAGCGTTTCTGCTGGGCGCTGGGGCTGAAATCGGCTGCTTTGGTGCCGAAATAGGTGTCGAAGTTCTCTTCGCAGGTGAGATAGGTGCCCCACGGGGTTTTACCGTTGGCGCAGTTGCCGAAGGTGCCCAGCACCGTTTTGCCTTCGGGATCGGCGGTGGTTTGCAGCGCCGCGTTGCCTGCCGCCGGGCCGGAAAACTGCATCGGCGTATTGGCGGTGATGCGGCGGTTATAGCGTGACGGACGCACCACATGCCAGCGGTTCCCTTCGCCGCGCGCCACCTCAACCACAGAAACGCCGTGCGCGGCCTGCGATTTTTTTACATCTTCCACGCTGGTCGCTTTGCTGCCGCCGTGCGCGAACAGGTACTGTTCGTTGACGTACTCATTGTTAATCGCCATTACGCCACGATTATCGTCGATGGCGAAAAAGCTCATGCCGTCGTTATTGTCGCCAAACTGTTTTTCCTGATCGGCCGCACTGTTGTTGCCCTGCGGATCGAAGGGCGGCGCACCGTCTACCAGCGGCTCGCCCCAGGAGATCAGCACTTCGGCCCGATAGCCGGGCGCAATAGCGATTTCATCGGCAGTTGAGGCGGGAATGCCGGTGAATCCCAGCAGCGGACTGTTGGTCGGCGCAGAAGTGACCTGCGCGAAGGCGGGCAGGCTGACGCCGCCGCCGAGAAAGCCAGCGAGCCCCAGCGCGCCGCCGCCGGCCAGCAGTTTACGACGTGTTGGATTGAGCAACGAATCGCTGTTAAGCGCAAGAATTTTATCGGTCATTTTGCATTGCTTCCTTTATGGTGTCCCAGAGTGGAAGCAATGCTAGAGGTCAAAAATGACAGCCATGTTACAACTGGCTAACAGAAACGGTTAATGTGGGCGATCAGCGGCGCTCGAGAATTTCAAAGCAGTAGCTGTGGGAGTTTTTCTCATCGGCATCATGAAACTCGCTGAAGACCGACTGCCACTCGTCCGGCTCATAGTCGGGAAAGTGCGTGTCGCCTTCCACTTCAGCGTCGATATGGGTCAGATAGAGACGATCGGCGCGATGCAGCATCTGCTCATAGATACGTCCACCGCCAATAACCATCACCTCTTCCACATCACCCGCCGCCGCCAGCGCCTCATCCAGCGAGCTGACCCAGGTGACGCCTTCGGCCTGCGCCGGCTGGCTGCTGACGACGATGTTCTGCCGTCCCGGCAGCGGACGGCCAATCGATTCCCAGGTCAGACGGCCCATAATGACCGGCTTATTCAGCGTATTACGTTTAAACCAGGCTAAATCCGCAGGCAGATCCCACGGCATAGCGTTTTCCATCCCAATAACGCGATCGGCTGCTAAAGCCGCTATCAGGCTTATCATCATAGGTTCTCTACAGGGTGTAAAATTGGCGCCATCATACGGAAAGGCGAAACTTTCGTCGATAGGCGGATGAAGGGATTTACGTAAAGGTTGTAAAGAGCCTTTTACCGTTGGCTAACGTAACAATCGAACGCGACAGGTTAGCCCTCTCCTCTTATTGAAGGCGGCGTGTTCAGGGTGAGACACGTTAGGTCGCCGCGACAGGTTTGCTGTTAATCAGGCTTTGTTTATTGGAAAGACGGTGCTTATTGTTAACAGTTGGGATTACCGCTCAGCGTCACGCTATTTGTAGAGCGAAATCAGATAATTTTTTTCGCGCTAATAACCTGTTTGTTATAGTTTTGCGATTTATTTATGCCATTGCCGCTGAAAGTTATTAGCTTTATTAATAAGTGACGCCAGGCGAACGCAAAAATGGAAAACCCTACTTGATTATTTTTCAAATAGCGATAACGTTACTGACTGAATATAACTT
>NZ_JANION010000183.1:0-23898 GCF_024610815.1 Mixta sp. | reverse complement strand
CGCCATAGTAATCCCAGCGCCTGAGCGCCGCCTCTTTGCTGACTATTTTCAGCCATGGCCAGTAATTTTGCGGCCTTACCACCTTGTAAAAACCCAGCAGATCGGAAACCAGATCCTCAGCGCTAAAGCCGCTGTCGGTATACCAGCTAAAAAAGGGCATCGACTGCCAGTTCTCAAACGCAATCGCCGTTTCCATCATCAGCGCCAGCGTAATGCTGTGTCTTTCCGATAATGAACGCCCTCGTTTGATATTCCAGCGTGAACAGCGGCCAGTGCTAAATGGCTGTAATGTCATCTTCTGTTGATACTCAATCAGATAGTAAGGCTGTCCGCTGGCCTCGCCTCTTTGCATTTGTTCAAGACAATTTTTTATATCATCCCCACGCGCATGCCCTAAATCTATCCAGCCCAACACCTCTGAATAAATCAGTCCGCGGTCTTTTTTCCCGGATGTCCAGGGATCAATAATCTCTTCCCGTTTGCTCATTGCCGTCCCTGCTCATTGCTAAAGCGGAAAAGCGTCCGCCGCCTCAGGCAAAATAAAGCAGGCGCGCGTCAGCGCACGTAAGACCTGTCTCGAAAGGCAAAGGAAATCCAGCCGGGCCGGTTAAAAAACCGACGCCGAAGCGGATTCGTGGAAAAGACAGGTAAAAGCAGAGCCCGCAGGCTTAGTGCATCTGGAAGCGCTGCGGGTAGTCGTTGCTGTTGCCGTCAGGCAGGTTCGCGCAGAGCTGGGTCAGCGCCTGGCTGCGGAACGGGATCACCTGCGTGCGGTCGTCCGCTTTCACAATCTGATAGAACTGCGGCAGATTGAAGTTAACGAAGCTGGAACCGTAGGTGAAGCGGTCGTGCGATGAGGAGTAGAAACGGCTGACGTCTCGCACCAGCTCCTCTTTGCTGCCTTCGCAATGGTGATAAACCTCAATGCGGTTTGCTTCATCCAGGATATAGATGTTAAAGCCGCTATCGGTGTTGGTGTCCTCGAAGAAGAACTGGATAATCCCTTCGCTGGCGTAACCGTTGACCACCGGCGGCAGCGGCACCTGCTCTGTCTCCACCTTAATAGAAAGGCCGTGCAGCTTGTTATTCGAGATGGCGCCGTAGAAGTCCACCGCGTTTTCCAGCTTCTGCACCGACACGCCGAGACGCTCGAAGAACAGCCCCCACGTTTGTCCGGCGACGCGCAGCGCTTTAAAGCGGCCTGGGTCCTGACGCGTGCTGGAAAGGCGCAGCTCGATGCATTCGGAGACCAGCTGTTGTACGCGCGTGCGGATCAGGCCGCGCAGATGCTGACTGTAGCAGAACACTTCCACCGCATCGGGCGGCGCGGCGTCCTGATGCATTTTGCCGAGGATGGTTTTCAACGCCTCAAGCATCGCCTGCTCGCCGTTGAAATGCAGCGTGCGCACTTCATTCCAGGAGTTGCGATAGAGCAGATCGACACTGCCGATCAGACACTGCTGCTGCTGGCCGAAGCTAAAGACATCCAGCTTGCGGAAATCGAAATGCACCACCTGATTGCGGAAGGCGGCGGTCGGGTCATATTCCAGATTGACGATCAGCGCCAGATGGCGGATTTCGCACGGGCTGTAGAGCGCTTTCGCCGTCGGCGCCGGCAGACGCAGCGGGAAATGGTGCGAGACATCCGCCACCAGCTCCTGAAGCCGCGCCAGGTCACACACCTCATTGCCTTTAATATGGAGCCGGGTTTTTTCCGTCAGCAGCCCGTTAAACCAGGCCCACGCCACCAGCTTATTCAGATAGCGGTTATATTCCAGCGGCTGATGGCTGATGATGGAGTTCATATCCGGCGCCTGGTTATACAGGTACCAGCCCGACCGGTTGGCGCGCCCCGCCGGCACATGAATAAAGGTCAGGTGCGGCTCGGAAAGGTCGGGTGAAATTTGCGGGTTGACCAGCGTCACCTTGCCCGGCAACGCTTCAAACGCGGCGTACAGCTTGCGCGTCAGCACGCCGATATCCTGCGGACTGGCGCTGACGCTTAAATTATTGCGGCGCGCAAAGCGAATCAGGTTGCGATAGCTCTGCATCATCGCATCCAGCAGTTCATTATGCGCTTCGCGCACGCGTTCGATTTTCCAGTCGGCGCGGCTGTCGAGAACCGCGAGACGCGTCTCGTCCCAGCCCCATTCGCTGACCAGCTGCGCCAGAATCTCCCGACGCCAGCCGGAACGCTGCGGATTTTCATCCTGCGACAGCTTTTCGCATACTTTCAGGTAAAAACAGCGGCGCACCAGATCGAGCCGGGCGTGATCGTCGATGCTGATGAGATATTGTGTAACGCGCTCCAGCATCATGCAGTAGGAGTCAAGACCAAACGAGACAATTTCGCCGTCGTGCAGTCGCTGCTTGATGTCCATGGCCAGCAGGCGGGTACGGGGATACTCCCAGGAATAGGCTTCCAGCAGCAGGGTTTTCAGCACCGCTTTATAAGGCGAATCGATGCTTTTATAGAGCTGCCACAGGCTGGCGCCAAAATACTCTTCGGCGGAGAGCGTGCTCAATCCGCCTAAATCAAGCCACTCATTCGGCGTCAGCACGCCCTGCGCGTAAAGGGACATCACGTAGTCGTCGTAATGTTCCTCTTCTTCGCCAGGCACCATATTCCACAGGATGCGCTTGCCCGCCATCCGCACCGCGGTGCGGTAGAATTCGTCGAGCAGCAGGATATGTTGAGTGGAACCACAATCTTCGCCACCGAGACTGCCGCTTTCATTGTGCCGGAAGCGGTTTTCGTCGATTAGGAAGAAACTGACTTCCACACCCATCGACGCGCACCATTTTTCCAGCAGCTGGCATTTTTTCTGCAGCGCCAGACGCTCTTCGCCGTCCAGCCAGGATTGATGGCAGACCCAGATATCCAGATCGGAAGTGCTGTTTTGCCCAACGGAGGAGGTACTGCCCATAGAGTAGACGCCGGTGATCGGCATCTCCCCTTTAGGCGGTGTGGCGACCTGAAGACCAGATTTCTGCTCCATGTCCTGCAGGTAGCGCCGTTGGTTTTCATCAGACGTGTAAAAGCTGATACCGTATGGAACGTTACCTTCAAGGTAGCCCGGCATCTGCGGATGATGATGATGTAATAAGGTTGGCAGCAGACCGTATACCTGCTGGAAAGCAGGGCCCATTGCGGCCAGCGCGCGGTCGACACGCAGCTGGTTAATGGCATCCAGTCTCTGTTTCAGTGTCTCAATGTAGAGGTACAAGACGTCTCGCCTGATTATCCCAGTGCTTATAAATAACCCTGTTTCCGGGATCTGCCGCTTCATTTAAAAATTTTCGGGCAGATTACTGCTGGAAACGTGATCAATCTAACACCTGGCAGATTGACCGTAAAGAAAGTTGCGCTACTTAACAGTTTAGCACGCTTTATCCACCGATCGTCCTGGCCTTTCCCTTCTACGCTTTTCCTTACCGTTTCAAAATCGCGAAAACTGACAGCCTTCCTGTATCAATGATAGGATAATCAGTGAACGATCAAAACGGTACCAAGCATGTTAGACAAAATTTTAAGAATTGCCACCAGGCAAAGTCCACTCGCTTTATGGCAGGCACAATATGTTCAGCAGCGTCTGATGGCCTGTCATCCGGGCCTGCGCGTAGAGCTGGTGCCGATGGTGACGCGCGGCGACATCATCCTTGATACGCCGCTGGCGAAAGTCGGCGGCAAAGGGCTGTTCGTTAAAGAGCTGGAACTGGCAATGCTGGAAAACCGCGCCGATATTGCGGTGCATTCTATGAAGGATGTGCCGGTCGAATTTCCGCAAGGCCTTGGATTAGTCACCATTTGTGAACGCGACGATCCGTTGGACGCCTTCGTCTCAAATCATTACGCCACGCTCGATGCGCTGCCGCAGGGCGCGGTCGTCGGCACGTCCAGCCTGCGCCGTCAGTGTCAGCTGGCCGCGCTGCGTCCGGATTTACAGATTCGATCGCTGCGCGGCAACGTCGGCACCCGTCTGTCGAAGCTCGACGCCGGCGAGTATGACGCCATTATCCTGGCGGCAGCCGGACTCAAGCGTCTCGGCCTGCACGACCGCATCCGTTATGCGATTCCGGCTGAGGTTTCTTTGCCCGCCGTCGGTCAGGGCGCGGTCGGGATTGAATGTCGTCTGGACGATGAACAGACCATTATGCTGCTGGCGGCGTTAAACGACGACGACACCGCAACGCGTGTTAAAGCTGAGCGCGCAATGAATACCCGCCTCGAAGGCGGCTGTCAGGTGCCAATAGGCAGCTACGCGGTGCTGGATGGCGATGATATCTGGCTGCGCGGCCTTGTCGGTTCGCCGGACGGCTCATCAATGATACGCGGCGAACGTCGCGGTCCGCGTGCTCAGGCGGAGCAGCTGGGGATCTCGCTGGCTGATGAGCTGCTCAGCAACGGCGCGCGTGAAATCCTGCAGGAAGTCTACCAGGGAAATCCGCCGAAATGAGCATTCTCGTCACCCGCCCTTCTCCCGCAGGCGTTGAGCTGGTGACGCGCCTGTGCGCTTTGGGTCGTGCCGCCTGGAGCTTTCCACTTATTGAATTCACGCCCGGCCGCGAGCTGCCGCTGCTGCCGCAGCAGCTTGCCGCGCTGGCGCCGGGCGATCTGGTTTTCGCACTTTCGCAACATGCCGTTGAGTATGCGCACCCTTGCCTGCGGCAGGCCGGTTTAACATGGCCCGCTGCGCTGGGCTATTATGCTATAGGGCGCAGCACTGCGCTGGCGCTACACAGCGTCAGCGGGCGCGAGGTGAGCTGGCCGCACGACCGGGAAACCAGCGAAATGCTGCTGCAGCTGCCGACGCTGCGTCGACTGAAAGGTAAAAGCGCGCTGATCCTGCGCGGCAATGGCGGCCGGGAGCTGCTCGGCGAGACGCTGGCGAAGCGTGGGGCGGAGGTACGTTTCCTTGAGTGTTACCAGCGCTGTGAAAAACATTATCACGGTCCCAGCGAAGGACGCCGCTGGCGCGATCGCGGCATTGATACGCTGGTGGTCACCAGCGGCGAGATGCTGCAACAACTTTATCAGCTGTTTCCCATGATCGACCGTGAGGAATGGCTGCTACGCTGTCGGCTGATAGTCGTCAGCGATCGTTTGGCTACCCTGGCCAGGGAACTTGGCTGGAACCATATCACGGTAGCCGATGGTGCTGATAACGACGCGCTGATGCGCGCGTTACAATAAACTTGAAAATGGGATGTGCCACAATGACGGAACAAAAAGATTCCTCCGCTATGGTTGAAGAGACCACTCCTGCGGTAGAAACCCGCACCCCGCCTGTAAAGAAGCCGCCGCGTAAATCAGGCCAGGCCGGCACTGCTCTGGGTGCGCTGGCGATTGTTATTGCGCTGGCGATTGGCGCTGGATTATGGATGAATGCGCATCATCAGGCGCAGCAGCAAGCGCAGGTCAGTCAGACGCTCAGTGAGCAGTTGATGGCGCTACAGCAGCAAAGCGAGCGTGAAAAAGCGCAGTTAACGCAGCAGCTCGCCACGCAAACCGCCGACCTGCAAACCGCGCGCGAACAGCAGGCGGCGCTGAGCCGTCAGCTGGATGAGCTAAAAGAGAAAGTGGCCGCCATTTCAGGCAACGATGCGCGCACCTGGCTGCTGGCGCAGGCTGACTATCTGGTGAAGCTGGCGGGACGCAAATTGTGGAGCGATCAGGATGTTACTACCGTGGCGGCGCTGCTGAAAAGCGCGGACGCCAGCCTGGCGGATATGAACGATCCCAGCCTGGTGCCGGTACGCCGCGCACTGACGCAGGATATCAGCAATCTTTCCGCTATCAGCCAGGTGGACTACGACGGCATTATCCTGAAGCTGAACCAACTCTCTAACGGCGTTGATAATCTGCGTCTGGCGGATAACGACAGCGATAGCGCGCCGATGGACGCCGACAGCAACGAGCTAACTTCGTCGCTGCGTGAATGGCGACAGAATCTGGTAAAAAGCTGGCACAATTTTATGGATGATTTTATTACCATCCGTCGCCGCGATAACACTGCCGAACCGCTGCTGGCGCCGAATCAGGATGTCTATCTGCGCGAAAATATTCGTTCGCGTCTGCTGATCGCCGCACAGGCGGTGCCGCGGCATCAGGATGAGATCTATCGTCAGTCGGTAGATACTGTCTCTACCTGGGTGCGCGCCTGGTTTGACACCAGCGACGCCAGCACTAAATCGTTTCTGGCGCAGCTTGATGACTTAAGCCAGCAGAGCGTATCGATGGATATCCCGGAGGCGCTGGAAAGCCAGCCGTTGCTGGATAAGCTGATGCAGACGCGGGTGCGCAACCTGCTGGCGCAGCCCGCTGAGCCGGCGCAACCGCAGCAGGGAGAGTAACGATGTTAAAAGTCTTTATACTGTTCCTGCTACTGATCGCGGGCATCGTGCTGGGTCCGATGATCGCCGGTCATCAGGGCTATGTGCTTATTCAGACCGACAACTGGAATATTGAAACCAGCGTTACCGGCCTGGCGATTATCCTGATTGTCGCGCTGCTGGTTATCCTTGCCGTTGAGTGGCTGCTGCGTCGTCTCTTTCGCACCGGCGCCAGAACGCGCGGCTGGTTTTTAGGCCGCAAGCGCAATCGCGCGCGTCGTCAGACGCATGAGGCGCTGGTGAAGCTGGCGGAAGGCGACTATCGCCAGGTGGAAAAACTGCTGTCGCGCAACGCCGATCATGCCGAGCAGCCGGTGGTGAATTATCTGCTGGCTGCCGAAGCCGCACAGCAGCGCGGCGACGAAACACGCGCTAATCAGCATCTGGAGCGAGCGTCTGAGCTGGCGCACAACGATCCGATTCCTGTTGAGATTACCCGTGTACGTCTTCAGCTGGCGCGTAATGAAGATCACGCCGCTCGTCACGGTATCGACCGATTGCTGGACGTCGCGCCGCGCCATCCAGAAGTGCTGCGTCTGGCGGAGCAGGCTTATGTGCGTACCGGGGCCTGGAGCGCGCTGCTCGATATCCTGCCCGCGATGGAAAAAGCGCAGGTGGCGGATGACGAGCACATTAAAGCGCTGCGTCAGCAGTGCTGGCTCGGCCTGATGAACCAGGCGATGGCGGATCAGGGCAGCGAAGGCCTGAAGCGCTGGTGGCAGAGCCTGAGCCGTAAAACGCGTCATGAAACGGCGTTGCAGGTTGCTATGGCGGATCATCTTATCGCCTGCGACGATCATGAAACGGCTCAGCAGATCGTGCTGGACGGCCTGAAGCGCAACTATGATGAACGTCTGATCCTGCTGATGCCGCGTCTTAAAACCGGTAATCCCGAACAGCTGGAAAAAGCGCTGCGCCAGCAGATTAAGCAGCATGGCGCGACGCCGCTGTTGCACAGCACGTTAGGCCAGCTGTTGATGAAGCACGGTGAATGGCAGCAGGCAGGCGATGCGTTCAGGGAAGCATTAAAGCAGCGTCCTGACGGTTTCGATTACGCCTGGCTCGCGGATACGCTGGATCGCCAGCATCGCCCGGAAGAAGCGGCACAGATGCGTCGTGAAGGTCTGCTGCTGACGCTAAAAAATAATCGTTAACGTCAGAAGCGCTAAAGAAGCCGGGGCATCCCGGCTTTTTTGTATCTGCAATTTGAGCAACAGGAAGCAGCTGGCGGTTTATGGCAAAAAAAAACCTGCCTAAAAAGGCAGGTGTAAAAATCAGGTCGGTAAGACAACCGAATTGGTACCCGACTCAACGTAGTGCCCTTAACTCCAATAAAGCGAACGATATTGGCTGGCTGGACAACAGGTACCCTAATTGGCTCTGCATCATTCCTGAGTTTATGAAGCCGAAGCGAGCATAAGAGATGGAATGAGCATCTACGCCTATATTATTGCACAGGTTGTGCCAAAGTGGGATTTATCGCACCAATGATTTTTATATATGATTGAATTGATTAATTAATTATTTCAAACGGCTGGAATTGTTTGCTTGATGTCTGTCGTTAGCTAACAACAATCTTAGCAGGTGTTGTCGTCAACCAGAGACAACAGATAACGCGTAGCCGAAAAATTCTATAAAACAGTAACTTATATGTCTCTGGTTTGAGACAAAATCGGAAATTAAGCATGCTCGCCTCTTCGCGTCTGATTAACATCGGACGAAGAAATTAACGGCAAAAATGGCATCGAACACCATCAAATAAGTCAGCCAGCTAATTATGCGCATCAAGTATCTGGAATATTCGCCTGGTGGCCGCCTTTGCAAAAGGAGGGAGAGAAAGTACAGCGGCAAAACGAGTACCTGTGCGGGAAGAAAAGGATGGTAAAACAACGCAGGCTCAGCGCAAGAAGCTGAACTAAGGATAAGGATAAGGATAAGGAAGTAATGAAGCAGATATGGAACGACAAAAACAAAAAAACCTGCCAATGCAGGTTAATAAGATGGTCGGCGAGAGAGGATTCGAACCTCCGACCCACTGGTCCCAAACCAGTTGCGCTACCAAGCTGCGCTACTCGCCGACGTAATGCTCTTATTCGTACTACTTTCTTTTGCCTGGTGCGAAGAGAGGGACTTGAACCCTCACGTCCGTTAAGACACTAACACCTGAAGCTAGCGCGTCTACCAATTCCGCCACCTTCGCATGTTCCAGCAAAAGTTGGGGTGGCTAATGGGACTCGAACCCACGACAACTGGAATCACAATCCAGGGCTCTACCAACTGAGCTATAGCCACCATTACTTCTTACTTCTACTAACGCGGTAAATGTTACCACCGCAGCTCTTGCGCCTGTCTAATGGCGCGCCCGACAGGATTCGAACCTGAGACCTCTGCCTCCGGAGGGCAGCGCTCTATCCAGCTGAGCTACGGGCGCGTAGCGCCGTTGCGGATGGGGATACTACGGATTTGCACCGAAGCTGTCCAGTGCTTTTTTAAGAAAAAAACGCGTTTGATTACGCTTTGTGCATTCCGTCTAAACAAACGTCACTCTGAATCGCTAAGCGGCTAAAAAGCCGCCGTTTAGCGTTTTGCCGCCTGAGATTCTGCTCTCTTACAGCTGGCCGCCATAGTAATAGCGCAGGAATTTTATTAACCGCAGCTGGCGGCGCAGACGGCTCGGCTGGCTTAACAGGCGGTAAAGCCACTCCAGCCCCATCCGCTGCCAGATAAGCGGCGCGCGCTTTACATGGCCGGTAAACACATCATAGGTGCCGCCCACGCCCATATAGAGCGCCTGCGGCCAGACGGCCTTACATGCCTGCATCAGCAATTCCTGTTTCGGCGAGCCCATCGCCACCGTAACGATCTGCGCCCCGCTCGCCGCCACGCGACTGAACAGCGCTTCACGCTCATCTTCTTTAAAGTAGCCGTGCTGCGTGCCGACGATATTGACGTTCCACTGACGTTGCAGCTTCGCGACTGTCTCCTCCATCACCTGCGGCTTGCCGCCGATCAGGAAAACCGGAATCCCCTGCGCGCCCGCACGCGCCATCAGCGCTTCCCATAAATCGGCGCCGGGAATGCGCGTCACCTGCGCCTGTGGATACTTTTTGCGAATGGCGCGTACAATGCTAATGCCGTCGGGATATTTGATCTCCGCCTCATCAATCAACTGACGCAGTGCCGAGTCGTTCTCATAGGTCAGCACCTTTTCCGCATTGATGGCGACCAGCGTACCGCTACGCACCGCACCCTTAGGGCACAGGTAATCCAGACATGCTGTCATGTCGGCAAAGCCGTGCAGACTGATGCCACGGATCGGGTACTGGGGCGCGTTTGGCGCAACGTCCATTTCAAACATCCTCACATCATTCCGGCGACGCCGACAGCGTCCCGGTCGGCTGTGCGCCGCATCGGCGCGGGCGAATCAAACCAGCGCTGTCGAACAGCCAGAAAAGTAACTTAGCCACCACCACGCAGGCGGCGAAAATTAAACAGAAAAACACTACGCGGCTGACGAAAGCGTCCAGACCTTCTCGCGCCAGCACAATAATATTGAACACCGCGCCAAAGCAGAAGCTTTGCAAAATGGCCGACTTATAGCGGTTGGGATGCTGCTTGCCGCGCTCATAGAGCCAGTCGAACCATTTGATAATCAGCCCTACCGCCACCGCGCCCAACGGAATAAAAGCCGCGCCGCCCATCACGACCAGCGAGCCGAGCAGGGTCGGCGAAATCGCCAGCCCGGAATGGTTATTCAGCACTTCCCAGGTAAAGTAGTTGGCGCTGTTCAATACCAAAGAAGGCCGCCCCGGCCAGAGCCAGCCGGGAATATAGACGTAGAAATCACGCACTATCGGCGCCAGGCCCTGAAAATGGATGTTGTCGTAGTTTTGCAACAATAGCGCCAGGTTTTCCCAGGGCGAGAAGGTATCGCGCGTCAGATAAAGGAAGGTATAGAGCGCCTCTGCGCCGCTGACGTCCAGGTTATAGCGGCGCAGCGCCAGCCAGAACATGCCGACAATACCGAACGCCCCCGCCGCCGCCAGCATCCAAAGCGTGATCCAACCGCGAATAATGCCGATAAACAGAAACAGGGAAAACGCGATGATGATATTAGCACGCGTGCCGCCGACGATCGCATAGGTCAGCAGGCCAAAGGCGACGGTGCTGGCGAGGAAAAAGAGCCACGCCTTACGCCCCGGCTGTAAGAAGTAAACCACCAGCATCGCCGGAATAAAGAAGTAGAAGAAACGCTTTAGCGCCACGCCGGAGACTTCGCTGGAAAATATTTCGCTGTAAGCATGCAGACGAAACAGCAGAAAGCCGTTGCGCATAAAGAATATCGCCACCGTAACCAGCGCCAGCAGCGCAAGAATGCCCCAGATCAGGTGCGCCTCCACCCGGTTAACGGTGAATAAACTGCGCTCGCGCCTTTCCTTCCGCGCACGCAGGCGCGTTTTATAGCTGACGTAATAAATGGCGTAAAAGCTGCCGGCCGCGAGCAGCGCCTGTAGCAGGAATGTCGGCGGCACGACCGCCACATCAAAGCGAAACACCAGCAGGCTGGTGAGCGGAAAACCGAAATAGAAGGTCAGCAAAAACAGCAGCGAGAAAAAGACGTTGAAGTTAAACCGCACTCGTCGAAACTCACGCCACGTCAGGGTCAGAATAAAGGTCAGGGAAACCAGCCAAACCAGCAGCAGGCCGCCGAACTCTGCAAGGCTCATTGCGACTCTCCTTCTGCAAGGGCCAGCGCCCGTTGCCAACCGACAACAAAAGCGGGATCGAAAAAGGCGATATGGCGCTTATCGATACCGGCAAGCTGTCGACGCGCCTGCGCAACGATATTTTCGCTCAGCGCATCGTTATCAAACAGTACCGGCAGCTGTTGTTCAACCATATCCTGCCAGAACGGATTTTTACGGTTCAGCACCACCGGCACATTGGCCTGGATCAGCAGACAGAGCGTGCCGATCCCCTGCTGTCGCTCAAAGGTAAAATAGCCCAGATCGCAGTCAGCGATCAGTTGCAGATAGTCGTCGAACGCCAGCTTGTCCGTCAGCAGACGCACCTGTCCTTCCGGGAACAGGTTTTGCGCTGCCGCGCGTACCTGGCCGATATAGTCCAGGTTGTTTTCCGGATAGCCCAGCGGCACCAGAACCCGTACCTGCTCGCCGAACTGCTGACGTATCGCCTGCAATGCCGGAATATGACGATTGCTGGGATCGCCGGAGTTACCCAGCAGCAGCGTCAGAGCGCTCTCCTGGCGCTGACGCGCCGGCATCGTTGAATGCATGCGCGTCGGGAAATAGAGCAGCGAGGCCGGGACGCGGCGATGACGCTGCTGATAATGGCTGATATCGCCACGCGTGGCGAACAGATGTGACACTCTGCCCTGGGCCAGACGGCGCAGCAGATAAAACAGGCGAAACTTCAGGCTGCGCGACTCTTCATAAAGATCGGCGCCCCAGACGTGCCAGAAAACCTGCTTGCGACGCAGACCGCCGTTCAGCAATGCCAGCCACAGCCAGGGATTGAACTGACCGTGCAGGAAAAAGCGCGTCTGGCGATCGCGCGCGCGCTGCAACACCGCCTGCGCCAACGCTTTTTTATTGGGGTAAATCTCTACCTGCAACGCCTGGAACGCCGTTTGCAGCACTTCATCCTGGCTTACGACCATAAACAGGCGCGGCGCGGGACACGGCTGCGCCTCGCTCATCACATCATTAAAAAAGCGCAGAACCGTCTGGTTATGATGTGGAATATCCGAACCCAGTACATGAATCAATGTCGTCATACTCTTCGGCGATAGATCAAAAAGGCGCATAAACAGAGCGCAAAATAGACAATATAGGTGGCCATGTAGGCTTGCGCCGCGCCAGTTGCGCCGGAAAGCGGGATCAACCAGCGCGAAAAAGCGGTCAGCAAAATAAACTGGCTTAGCTCGGCGGCAATATAAAAACGCAGCGAGGCTTTCGCAATCACCAGATAACCGAAAACGTAGGCGCCGACTTTTAATACATCGCCAATCAGCTGCCAGACAAACAGATCGCGCATGCCGTGAAACTGACTGGAGAACAACAGCCAGATCGCCACGTCGCGCAGCAGCCAGACGCAGAATCCCACCGCAGCCACCAGCGGCAGTACAAAGCGTAGCGTGCGGAAGATCTCGCGGGAGATATCCTGCTTTGCGTTCAGACGCGAGAGCGTCGGCAACAGCCAGACGCTGAAGGTAGCGGTGATAAATTGCAGCCAGGCGTCAGAAATGGTAGTAACGCCCTGCCATAACCCGACTTCCTGCCAGCTGTAACGCGCCGCCAGCAGGTTACGCATCATCATCCAGGCGATGGGCAACGTGGCGGAGGTAATCAACGCCATCAGGGTAAACTTCGCCAACTGTCGAGCCAAATCGCCGTGCCAGCGCGGCAGCAGCGCCCGAAGCGGCAGATGGTCGCGCTTGATCAGCAACAGCATCGCCGGGATAACGATCAGCGCCGGCACCACCGCCAGGCCGACCAGCGCGCCGCGATAGCCGCCCAACCAATAGCAGATCACATAGCCGATGACGCCGATAACGCTGCCCGCCATCAGCGACAGCGCATTACCCAGCGCATCGCGGAAGCCCTTCATGATCGCCAGCGCAAGGTTCGCCCAGGCGATGCCCATCTGTAAAAACGCCACGATACGAATAATATCCTGATAGCGATCGTGCCCGAATAGCGCCTGGCTGATCGGCGCGGCGGCCAGCAGAAAAACCACCGCTACCAGCAGTGAAAAGCTCAGCACCATAGCAGAGGCGGTGCCGGTCACAGCAGCCAGCCGCAGCGGCTGGTGCTGATGTTCCGCCACATACTTGGTGACGCCGTTGAAAATCCCGGCGCCCGCCAGCACGCCCAGCACGGTAATCAGCTGGCGGAAGTTGCCCGCCTGCCCGACCCCTTCCGGGCCAAAGCTCACCGCCAGCAGCTTGACTACCAGTAAACCGGAGACAATTTTTACCAGCGTGGACGCGGCGGTCCACACTGAGGCCTTTGCTAATGACATATCAGGCGAAGAAGCTCAGCAGAGAATTGATGACGGTGCTTTGATTGTTCTCTGACAGGTTGTAGAACAGCGGCAGACGCAGCAGGCGTTCGCTTTCGACGGTGGTATTGCGATCTTCGCCGTCAAAACGGCCAAAGCGCTCTCCGGCAGGCGAGCTGTGAAGCGGGATGTAATGAAATACCGCCAGGATTTCCGCCTCTTTAAGCCAGCTTATCAACGCCGAACGATCGTCGGCGTCACGCAGTTTGATCCAGAACATATGGGCGTTGTGCTGGCAGTGCTGCGGAATAGCGGGCAGCGTAATGCGGCCGCTGGCGGCCACCGACTGCAGTGCAGCATAATAGCGCTGCCAGAGATGCAGGCGTCGCTCGTTGATACGCGTGGCCGCTTCCAGCTGCGCCCAAAGATAGGCCGCCTGCAGATCGGACATCAGGTAGCTGGAGCCGATATCGCGCCAGGTATATTTATCTACCTGGCCACGGAAAAACTGGCTGCGGTTGGTGCCCTTTTCGCGAATAATTTCCGCGCGCTCCGCCAGCGCCGGATCGTTAATCAACGTCGCGCCGCCTTCGCCGCCGGCGGTGTAGTTTTTGGTTTCATGAAAACTGAAGCAGCCGATATGACCGATGCTGCCCAGCGCTTTGCCCTTCCAGGTGGACATAACGCCCTGCGCCGCATCTTCAATCACGTAAAGCTGATATTTTTCCGCCAGCGCCATGATCGCATCCATTTCACAGGCGACGCCCGCATAATGAACGGGCACGATAGCGCGGGTTTTCGGGGTGATCGCCGCTTCGATGCGCGTTTCATCGATATTCATCGTATCCGGCCGCACGTCAACAAAGACGATGGTAGCGCCGCGCAGTACAAAGGCGTTAGCGGTGGAAACGAAGGTGTAGCTCGGCATAATGACTTCATCGCCGGGCTGCAGATCGATCAGCAGTGCGGCCATCTCCAGCGACGCGGTACAGGAAGGGGTCAGCAGCACCTTTTTACTGGCGAAACTTTGCTCCATCCACTGCTGGCAGCGACGCGTGAATCCGCCGTCGCCGCACAGTTTGCCGCTTTGCATGGCGGACTGCATATATTCAAGTTCGGTACCCACCACCGGTGGCGCGTTAAATGGAATCATGACGTTACCTGTATAGCCAGTAAGCGGTGCTGTCGATAGCAGCACCACAACGAGTATAGAGCCGCATCGCGGCCAGATTGCTGAGCTGCGTGGCGACATGCAGCCTGGTCAGGCGTCGCGCCCGGCACCAGTCCACCGCCGCCAGCATTAACTTTGTTCCGATGCCTTTGCCCTGCGCTGTCGGTAACGTCGCCAGCAGCCCGATACGCGCAGCGTCAGCGCCGACTTCGCGTAGCGAAACAAAGCCCTGCAGCTTGCCCTGCTCATCATGAGCGATCAGGCATTGGTTATCGAACGTGCCCCGCACCGCGTTTTCAATCCACTGCGCATAGAAGCGCGCGCTGTCATGCGCCTGATACCAGGGCGCGCGGAATCGGCTCAACGCGAACGCCGCGCCTGCTGCGGCGCGCAGCGCGGGAATATGTTCCGGGCGCGCAATGCGGATGCGGGTCTGTCTTTCCGCCGCCGTAACCGCCAGCAGGAGATCCGCTTCGCCTTCCACCAGGCGGAAGCCCAACTGCTGTAAGGCATCCAGCCGCGCCGTTTCCCGGCTGTCGACTTTCGCCTGCACAAGGTCAAAGGCCGCCAGCTGCGCGGCTTCAAGCACGACGGCGTCATCCCACACCAGCTGCGCGCTGTTGCGTTGGAAAAACTGATTTTCCCAGTCGAGGGATTTAATACTGGCGTGGACGGGCATGAAGGATATCCAACAGATACTGGCCGTAGCCGGTCTTTTGTAGCGCCTGCGCCGCGCGCCGCAGGCCATCGTCATCCAGCCAGCCGTTGCGCCAGGCGATCTCTTCCAGGCAGGCAATTTTGAATCCCTGCCGCTTTTCCACCGTTTGCACAAAGGTGCTGGCTTCAATCAGGCTGTCGTGCGTACCGGTATCAAGCCAGGCGAAGCCGCGGCCCAACAGCTCAACATTTAACTCGCCGCGCTCCAGATAGCGCTGATTAACAGAGGTGATTTCCAGCTCGCCGCGCGCGGAAGGCTTCACCTGGCGAGCGAATTCCACTACCTGGCTGTCATAAAAGTAGAGGCCGGTAATCGCCCAGTTCGATTTCGGACTGGCCGGTTTTTCTTCCAGCGAAATAGCCCGGAAATTATCGTCAAACTCAACCACGCCAAAGCGCTCCGGGTCCATAACCTGATAGCCGAAGATCGTCGCACCCTGCGGTCTTGCTGCGACTTTGCGCAGCTTGGGGCTGAAGCCCTGACCAAACCAGATGTTATCGCCCAGCGCCAGACAGCAAGGTTCACCGTTAAGGAAGGTTTCGCCAATAATAAACGCCTGCGCCAGTCCATCCGGGCTGGGCTGCGCGGCGTAGCTTAGCGTGATGCCGAATTCGCTGCCGTTGCCCAACAGACGTTGAAAATGCGGCATATCATCCGGCGTAGTAATGATCATAATGTCGCGGATGCCCGCCAGCATTAAGACCGACAGAGGATAATAGATCATCGGCTTGTCATAAATTGGCAACAGCTGCTTGGATATCCCGCGTGTAATGGGATGGAGCCGCGTACCAGACCCGCCAGCCAGAATAATGCCTTTCATGATGACGCGCCGTCCTGAGAGGCGTGAGAGAGTCCGAGCCGCTCGCCCTGATAACTGCCGTCAAGAATGCTGCGCCACCAGCGCTCATTATTCAGATACCACTGCACCGTTTTACGCAGGCCGCTGGCGAAAGTTTCCTGCGGACGCCAGCCCAGCTCGCGCTCGATTTTACCGGCGTCGATGGCATAGCGCAGATCGTGCCCCGGACGATCGGCGACAAAAGTAATCAGCTCACGATACTGCGTTACGCCAGCCGGTTTGGTCGGCGCCAGCTCATCCAGCAGATCGCACAGCGTTTCCACCACGTCGATATTACGCTGTTCGTTATGGCCGCCGATATTGTACGTCTCTCCCGCCTTTCCTTTGGTGACCACGGTCACCAGCGCGCGGGCATGATCTTCCACATAGAGCCAGTCGCGCACCTGATCCCCTTTGCCATATACCGGCAGCGGTTTCCCCGCCAGCGCGTTAATGATCATCAGCGGGATAAGTTTTTCCGGGAAGTGATACGGGCCGTAGTTGTTAGAACAGTTAGTGACGATGACCGGCAGCCCGTAGGTGCGCATCCAGGCGCGCGCCAGGTGATCGCTGCTCGCCTTGCTGGCGGAATAAGGGCTGCTCGGCGCGTAAGGCGTGGTTTCAGTAAAGAAATTATCGCTGCCGTGCAGGTCGCCAAAGACTTCGTCGGTGGAGATATGATGAAAAACAAAGCCCTGCTGGCGTTCGGACGGCAGGCTGCGCCAGTAGTGACGTGCCGCCTCCAGCATTTGCCAGGTGCCGACAATATTGGTTTCAATAAAGGGCCAGGAACTGTCGATCGAACGATCGACATGGCTTTCCGCCGCCAGATGCATAATGCAGTCGGGCTGATAATGCGTCATGATGCGATCCAGCGCCGCGCGGTCGCAAATATCAACCTGCTCGAAGGCAAAACGCTCGCTCGAAGCGACCTCGTCCAGCGAAGAAAGATTGCCGGCGTAGGTCAGCTTATCGACCACCACCACGCGATGCTCCGTCTGCTGAATCAGATGCCGCACCACGGCTGAGCCAATAAAACCGGCGCCGCCGGTGACCAGAAACTGCTTCATCGCCATACTCCTTTGGTATCCACTACCCAGCGCTGGGCTACCTGCTCGCCAGGCACCGCTCTGAAGGCGCGGTGGTCCACCAGCATAACCAGCACATCCGCCTGCTGTAACGCCTGTTCACTGGAAACCAGCGTCGCCTCGCTGGCCAGCTTCGTCGGGATCTGTTTCACGTTGGGCTCCACCACCCAGGTCGCGCCGCTGTGCCAGTCAGCAATCAGATGCGCCACTTCCATCGCCGGGCTTTCGCGTAAATCATCGATGTTGGGCTTAAAAGCCAGGCCGAAACAGGCGATCGTCAGCTCATCGGCGCGCTTGCCGGTTTCGGTCAGGCAGTCGGCGACGGCGGCTTTTACCTGGTTTAACACCCAGTGCGGCTTGGCGTCGTTGACCTCGCGCGCGGTGCGGATCAGGCGCGCCAGATCGGGATTCTGCGCCACGATAAACCAGGGATCGACGGCAATGCAGTGGCCGCCGACGCCCGGTCCCGGCTGGAGAATGTTAACGCGTGGATGGCGATTCGCCAGCGCGATCAGCTCCCAAACGTTGATGCCCTGCTGCGCGCAAATCAGCGACAGTTCGTTGGCGAAGGCGATATTCACATCGCGGAAGCTGTTTTCGGTCAGCTTGCACATTTCAGCCGTGCGGGCGTTAGTCACGACGCACTCCCCTTCCAGGAAGATGCGGTACAGCTCGCTGGCGCGCGCCGAGCAGGCAGGCGTCATGCCGCCGATCACACGATCGTTTTTAATCAGCTCGACCATGACCTGTCCCGGCAGGACGCGCTCAGGACAGTAGGCGATATGCACTTCGGGATTTTCCGCCTGCTGCTGAGGAAAAGCGAGATCGGGACGCGCCTCCGCCAGCCACTGCGCCATCTGCTCGGTCGCGCCGACCGGCGAGGTCGACTCCAGGATCACCAGGTCACCTTTCTTCAGCACCGGCGCCAGAGAGAGGGCCGCCGCCTGTACATAAGCCATATCGGGCTGATGTTCGCCTTTAAACGGCGTCGGCACGGCAATCAGAAAAGCATCGGCCGCGACCGGCTGAGTGACGGCGCGTAAACAACCGGCCTGCACCGCCTGTTTGACGACGGCGTCCAGGTCCGGCTCGACAATATGAATTTCCCCACGATTAATGGTCTCAACCGCCTGGGCGTTGATATCCACGCCAACCACATTTTTTCCGCGCGAGGCGAAAGCCGCTGCGGTAGGGAGTCCGATATAACCCAGGCCAATAACCGAAATAGTATTAAAGCTCATAGCGTTACTCTGTTATTTTTTAGCGCCTGCAGAATGCGCGCGCAGGCATGGCCATCGCCATACGGATTATGCGCGCGGCTCATCGCCTGCCAGGCTTCTTCATTGTTCAGTAGATGGTTAACTTCCGCCACGATCTTCTCTTCGTCCGTACCTACCAGCCTTACCGTGCCGGCCTCAATCGCTTCGGGACGCTCCGTGGTTTCCCGCATGACCAGCACCGGTTTGCCCAGCGACGGCGCTTCTTCCTGAATACCGCCGGAGTCGGTCAGAATCAGCCAGGCGCGATGCATCAGCCAGACAAAGGGCAAATATTCCTGAGGTTCGATCAAAATAATGTTATCGATACCGCTCAGAATGCGGTTAACCGGCTCACTGACGTTCGGGTTCAAATGCACCGGATAGACGATTTGAATATCGGGATGCTGACGCGCCAGCGTCGCTAGCGCGCTGCAAATACGCTCAAAGCCGTCGCCGAAGCTTTCGCGGCGGTGTCCCGTCACCAGAATCAGCTTTTTCGCCGGGTCAAGGAAAGGGTAACGGGCCGCCAGACTCTCATAATGCTGGCGATCGGAAAGAATACGGTCACGCACCCAGAACAGCGCGTCGATCACCGTGTTGCCGGTAACGAAAATCCGGCTGTCCGCCAGGTTTTCGCGCAGCAGATTTTGTCGTGAATTCTCAGTTGGGGTGAAGTGCCAGGTCGCCAGATGGCCGGTGAGCTTACGGTTGGCCTCTTCTGGCCAGGGCGAGTAGAGATCGCCGGTGCGCAAGCCCGCCTCGACATGCCCAACGGGAATGCGGTGGTAAAAGGCCGCCAGGCTGGCGGCCAGCGTGGTGGTGGTGTCGCCATGAACCAACACCACATCAGGTTTAAACGTGGCGAAGACGCCTTTTAGCCCTTCAAGAATACGACTGGTGATTTCGGTCAGTCCCTGCTCCGGGCGCATAATATTCAGATCGAAATCAGGCGTGAGCGCGAACAGGCGCAACACCTGATCGAGCATTTCACGATGCTGGGCCGTGACACACAGGCGGGCGTCGAATGCATCATCATTCGCCAGCGCATGCACCAGAGGCGCCATCTTAATGGCTTCCGGTCTCGTGCCAAAAACGGTCAGTACTTTCACTGTTTTTCTCTTCGTTCGTTAGCCGTGTCAGTCACAGCGACACCTGCAACGCGCGTTTCAGGCACGAGGACGGCGAATCAGCGCAACACCTGCGCCAGCAATGGCTCCGATTGCGCCCCACATAATCATTAAGAACGCCCGACGCGGACTGTCGCGCTTTACCGGCTCTTCCGGCGTCCGCAGATAGCGGTAAGTCTGAAACTTGCTGTCCAGCGTCGGGCCGACGTTCAACGTATCGAGCATCGCCCGATTTTGATCGTAGTCCAGATCGTAAGTCGGCCCGTTCGCCTGCAGGTTTTCCAGTCGCGCCTGCAACATCGGTCGACCCAGCAGGAAAAGCTCCGAATCGGGCAGCTGTTCCGAAGGCGTGCTGGTTTTGGTCTGGTCAATGCCCTGCTGTTGGGCAATTTTTAACGCCTGTTCAACGCTGCGCACCTGACGTTGATAAACCGCATTGGCAACCGTTTCCTGACGTTTTACCTGCGCTTTCAGTTGAATAGTCCGCGCAGCCCAGGCTGCCGACAGCTCCTGATTCAGGTGACGCGCGGCGCGCTCGCTGGCGAAAGCGATATACTGACGCAGCAGGTTATTGGCGTCCACGGAAGTCTCGGCCACCAGTCTGACGTTATCGCTCACGTTTTTCGCGCTGTCGGCCGGCGTAAATTGAATATTGCCGATCATCTCATCCAGCAGCGCGGCGTCGTTGCGCACATTGCCGTTTTTGCGATGCTTGTAGTAATCGGTTTGCAGCCAGAACTCACGACGGGTATCCCAGGAAGAGAGCTGCATAATAAATTCCTGGTAGGCGTCATCCATCACCGATGTTTGTGGCACGGTCAGCGCGCCGGCGCTGCTGCGCATATCCAGGTTACGTAAAAACTGCTGCTGCGAGTAGTAGCTGCCAATCATATTCACCGTCGGACGATCGGTAATCGCCGTCGCGCTCCACTCCTGTTTAACCAGCAGTGAATAAATCCAGGCCAGCAGCATGCCCAACAGCGCCAGCCCAATAATCCAACGTTTACCGCGCCACAGCGTGCAAAACAGGCCACGAATATCCAGTTCGTTATCCACGGAATCAGAGGTCATAAGTAGGGTATCCTTGTCCAAAGGGAGATTAGCCCGGAAGCTTATTCTTATTGGCGCGACGCAGGCGGCGCTTGATGCGTTTGATCATGCGGGCAACGCGCCAGGCGCGCTTAATGCAGTAGCCATAAAGGAAGAAAGCGAATAAAAACAGCAGCAGCATCACCCACTCCGGGATGAAAGCCAGATATTCGCCCAGCACGCCGACGCCCGCCAGCAGCGCAGCGGCAAGCGTGATCAGTACAAACGCCTGCCGGGAAGTAAACCCGGCGCGCATGATCAAATGATGAATGTGCTGACGGTCGGCGGAAAACGGACTCATGCCTTTGCGCAGCCGGCGATACATGATCGCCACCATATCCATCAGCGGAATCGCGATCAACCATAGCGCAGTAACCGGCGTAATGGGATGCGTGATGCCCTGCGTGGTTTCCAGCAGGATCCAGATAATGGTGAAGCCGATGAGCGTGCTGCCCGCGTCGCCCATAAAGACTTTATAGCGCTTACCGAAAACGCCAAGATTCAGCAGGATATAAGGCAGCGTGGCGGCAATCATGGCGAAGCACCACATCGCCAGGCTGTGCTGACCGTCAAAGAAAAGGATGATGCCCATCGCGCCGAAGGTGACGCAGGAAAGGCCGCCCAACAGGCCGTCGATGCCGTCGACCATATTGAAGGCGTTGATCGCCGCCCAGACGGCAAACAGCGTCAGTACATAGCCGAACGGCCCTACCACCAGCTCCATCGGCCCGATAATATAGCCAAGACTCAGCAGATAGAGCTTGCCGACCACCATCATCACGATAGCGATCGCCGCCTGCACGACAGCGCGGAATTTTACGCTGATATCGAACCGGTCATCCAGCGCTCCCACCAGAACCAGCACGCCTGCACAGGCCAGATAGAGCATGGCGTGCGGGAGATAGTAGTTGGTAATGAAGAAAGTGAAGCAGATACCGGCATAAACGGAAATGCCGCCGACCAGTGGAATCAGCCCCTGATGACGTTTACGGTAGTTAGGTCGATCGACCAGGCCGACTTTTTTAGCTGCTTTACGAGCAAAAAAAAGGAATGCCAGTGAAAACAGAAAAATTAGACCAAGCTCGGTACTCATGGTGAGTAAATTCACATTAACAGCTCTCAGCTAAGACACCGGGTAACTATAAGCAATTATTATGCCTGCCAGCCTGACTGACGTCTGAATAATGCACTTTCGCCGCTTGACCGCTTGTTCTTTAAGCAAAAGCGTCCGTTGCTGTTACGCTTTGCGGCTTACGACGCCCGACAGTCGCTTTATCCTATAGTCCCAAAATGAAAAACGCCACGTTTGAGCGTGGCGTTACCCGAGTTTTCTTACTGCCATCGTGGGCAGCTGTCGCGCAGCTGCCCTATGGCCAGCAATATTATGAACGTTTCATCATGTCGAAAAATTCATCGTTGGTCTTGGTCATCGCCAACTTATTAATGAGGAATTCCATCGCGTCGATTTCACCCATCGGATGGATGATTTTGCGCAGGATCCACATTTTCTGCAGCTCTTCCTGGGAAGTGAGCAGTTCTTCTTTACGTGTACCGGAACGGTTGTAATCGATAGCCGGGAAGACGCGTTTTTCAGCGATTTTACGCGCCAGATGCAGCTCCATGTTGCCGGTACCTTTAAACTCTTCGTAGATAACCTCATCCATCTTCGAACCGGTATCAACCAGCGCGGTAGCGATGATGGTCAGGCTGCCGCCCTCTTCCACGTTACGCGCCGCGCCGAAGAAACGTTTCGGACGATGCAGGGCGTTCGCATCCACACCGCCGGTCAGGACTTTACCGGACGCCGGCACCACGGTGTTGTAGGCGCGCGCCAGACGGGTGATGGAGTCGAGCAGAATAATCACGTCTTTTTTATGCTCAACCAGACGCTTCGCCTTTTCGATCACCATTTCGGCAACCTGGACGTGACGGGACGCTGGCTCATCAAAGGTAGAAGCAACCACTTCGCCTTTGACCAGACGCTGCATCTCAGTCACTTCTTCCGGGCGTTCGTCGATCAGCAGCACCATCAGCACGCAGTCTGGATGGTTGTAGGCGATGCTCTGCGCGATGTTCTGCAGCAGCATGGTTTTACCCGCTTTCGGCGGCGCCACGATCAGACCACGCTGGCCGCGGCCGATCGGCGACGCTAAATCCAGTACGCGAGCGGTCAGGTCTTCCGTTGAGCCGTTGCCGCGCTCCATGCGCAGACGTGAATTAGCGTGCAGCGGCGTAAGGTTTTCAAACAGAATCTTACTGCGCGCGTTTTCCGGCTTGTCATAGTTGACTTCGTTAACTTTCAGCAGCGCGAAATAACGCTCACCTTCTTTCGGCGGACGGATCTTGCCGGAAATGGTGTCACCAGTGCGAAGGTTGAAGCGGCGAATTTGGCTGGGGGAAACGTAGATGTCATCGGGACCGGCAAGGTAGGAGCTGTCTGCGGAGCGGAGGAAACCAAATCCATCCTGCAGTATCTCCAGCACACCATCACCGAAGATATCCTCACCACTCTTGGCATGTTGTTTGAGGATAGCGAAAATGATGTCCTGTTTGCGCATGCGCGCCAGGTTTTCCAGCCCCATGTTCTCGCCGAGAGTAATCAGCTCTGAAACCGGCGTATTTTTTAGTTCGGTAAGATTCATAATGGTGGGTTCTTAAACTCGGGGTATATCTCGAAAAGGTTGTCGTGAATGGTATGGCAAAGAAGGTCCATGCCCGTTAATGGCTCCGTTTCCGTGTCTGCTCGACGATCTTATGCGTGAATGCCGATCTGAAAACGAGGAGACGGTTGGAAACCGATACCGGAAAATTGATGCTAACCGTCAGATTGTTGATGCACTGTGAAGAAAACGCCAGCGTTCAACAAGGGAAACAAACTACAGGTAAGTTCGTAATGCAGTAGATTTAACTTAGCATGCTTCATGCCGGGCGTCTAGCGGTCAGGAAAAAATTACTCGGACCGCCAGCGCCGGCAGTGAAATCAGCTCAGGTTCGCGTTCAGGAACTCTTTGAGCTGGCCTTTGGACAGCGCGCCGACTTTCGTCGCCGCCACTTCACCATTTTTAAACAGCAGCAGCGTCGGGATGCCGCGAATACCGTATTTCGGCGCCGTTTCCGGGTTCTCATCGATATTCAGTTTGGCAATGGTCAGCTTACCGTCATACTCTTCTGCTACTTCATCAAGGATAGGGG
>NZ_JANION010000180.1:0-9355 GCF_024610815.1 Mixta sp. | reverse complement strand
GTTCAGCGGTAACGGATTCGGCGGCGAAAGCGCCGAACGACAGCACAGAAAGCAGGCTTACTGCGGCGATAGTAGTTTTAACGTTCATTGATCTGTTCCTCGTCTTTGGTTTTTCTCTTTATTCATTTTGTGATTCTCATCACGAAAACAAGTATAGATCTAATAACGACTGAAATTAATATTCCGCTAATAATGTTTTGTGGTGACAACTTAGCGCGTAAGCACATTTTTATCGCGTTTAGTTATAAAAACAGTCTAATTTTTGTTCGCATAACGTTAAATCCACGTTAAAACAGCAACATGAGAGAATTTATCTATTCGTGCTTTGTTTGTTGGTGTAAAACCCTGGATAACAGGTGACAACAGAAGTATGAGCTGAGACAAAGGTCTCGTGGTAGCACAAAATGCGAATATAGTCGTTAACAGCAGGGGAAAGCGCAGCGGCGTTATTCCATTCCGCAATGAAGCGTTAAAGAGGAAGGTGCGATAAAGAAGGGGAAGGTCGATAGAAAGATCATTAGCGGCGCGGCGCTAATGATCTTGTGCGCTTACAGCTCCTGTTCAAACAGGTTCAGTATCGCTTCATAAAGTTGCTTCACGGTAAAGGCGCGTGCGGGCGTAATAAAGATGGTGTCGTCACCGGCGATAGTGCCCAGGATGCCTTCCGCTTTGCCGAGAGAATCAAGCAGGCGCGCAATCAGCTGCGCCGCGCCGGGACTGGTATGAATCACCACCAGCGCATCGTTATAGTCGATATCCAGCACCAGGTTTTTCAGCGGAGAGGTGGTGGTCGGCACGCCCAACTCGGCCGGCAGACAGTAAACCATCTCCATTTTGGCGTTACGGGTACGCACCGCACCGAACTTGGTCAGCATTCGGGACACTTTCGACTGATTGATGTTGTCGAAGCCCTCTTCCTGCAGTGCGGTCACGATCTCACCCTGCGAGCTAAACTTTTCTTCTTTCAGTAAAGCTTTGAACGCTTTGATCAGATCTTCTTGTTTCGATGGGTTACGCATAGGCTACCGATAATATGAAAATGCAGTGAAGCCCGGCCAGCAGGCGATACATTATTATGCATTTAGATGAATGTTTATGCAAATCCGCAGCGGGGACGATCTGCGTTACCGCGTGCAGGGCGCGCATTTTAGCAGAATTTCGCCCAAGATAAAATTTACTGCGAACGCATAGCTATGGCAGACGAAGTGAAGGGATTGTTATAAAATTGATGTTGTTCTGCTAAACATGAACGGTGTAAGGTACAGCTGATTAATGTGTCTGCATCCAGTTACGGTCAGCATCGGGCCTGTACGTAATGCGGTCATTCTCACCCGTTTTGCAGGCTGTTTGTGCTGTGACCCGCAAAACGATGACAACGTCCTCGCTATTGCTTCTCAGGCCGTCCAGCATGTTACCCCGCTGGATCCCGGCATTTTTCTGCTCACTATAATAAGGAGTTTAGGATGAAAGTTGCAGTTCTCGGTGCGGCTGGTGGTATCGGCCAGGCACTCGCACTTCTGCTTAAAACCCAGTTACCTGCGGGTTCAGAACTCTCCCTGTACGATATCGCTCCCGTTACGCCCGGTGTGGCCGTTGACTTAAGCCACATTCCTACGCCGGTTAAAATCAAAGGTTTCAGCGGTGAAGATGCGACGCCTGCGCTGCAGGGCGCCGATGTGGTGCTGATTTCCGCAGGCGTGGCGCGTAAGCCCGGTATGGACCGCTCCGATCTGTTTAACGTCAATGCGGGCATCGTACGTAATTTGATTGAGCAGGTAGCGAAAACCTGTCCGAAAGCGCTGATCGGCATTATTACCAACCCGGTGAACACCACTGTCGCTATCGCTGCCGAAGTGCTGAAAAAAGCGGGCGTTTACGATAAGAATCGTCTGTTCGGCGTCACCACGCTGGATATCATCCGTTCCAATACCTTTGTCGCCGAACTGAAAGGCAAGCAGCCGACCGAGCTGAACGTGCCCGTCGTCGGCGGTCACTCCGGCGTCACCATTCTGCCGCTGCTTTCTCAGGTCCCCGGCGTCTCCTTCAGCGAGCAGGAAGTAGCCGACCTGACTAAACGCATTCAGAACGCCGGCACCGAAGTGGTGGAGGCGAAAGCGGGCGGCGGATCGGCGACGCTGTCGATGGGCCAGGCGGCGGCGCGTTTCGGCCTGTCGCTGGTACGCGCGCTGCAGGGCGAAAGCAATGTGGTTGAGTGCGCCTATGTCGAGGGCGACGGCGAATATGCGCGCTTCTTCTCTCAGCCGCTGCTGCTGGGCAAAGAGGGCATCGCCGAGCGTCGTGCTATCGGCACGCTGAGCGACTTCGAGCAGAAGGCGCTGGAAGGCATGTTGGATACGCTGAAAAAAGATATTCAGCTGGGCGAAGAGTTCGTTAAATAAGTTAACGACCGCCGTAAAAAAGGGAGCCGGAAGGCTCCCTTTTGCATTTGTAGCGGTCAACCCTGCGCCGGGTATTCCTGAATAGTGACTGGCAATGTCAGTTTGCGATCGTTGCGGATCACCTGCACTTCAATAACCGAGCCGGGACGCACCTCCGCGACCTGATCCATCGTTTCCTGCGCGGACACCGCCGGCTTGCCGTTAACGCTGACAATCAGGTCGTTGGCCTGAATGCCGGCTTTCGCCGCCGGGCCATCCGGCGCTACGTTGTTTACCACGATGCCCTGAATGCGATCGAGGCCCGCGTTCTGGCCGTGCAGCGGCGGCACCTCACGGCCGGTAATGCCGATATAGCCGCGAATAACGCGCCCGTCGCGGATCAGCTTATCCATGATTTTAGTGGCCAGCGCGGTGGGAATAGCGAAGCCGATGCCCTCCGGCGTTTCGCCGTCGTTGCTCTTGTCAAACGACAGGGTATTGATGCCCATTAGCTCGCCGAGCGAGTTAATCAGCGCGCCGCCAGAGTTGCCACGGTTAATCGAGGCGTCGGTCTGGAGAAAGTTCTGGCGTCCGGAAGGGCTTAAGCCGACGCGGCCTGTGGCGCTGATAATGCCCTGCGTTACGGTCTGCCCAAGATTATAAGGGTTGCCAATCGCCATCACGATATCGCCTACGTGTGCGACGCGATCACGGTTAATCGGGATCACCGGCAGGTTGGCGGCGGTGATTTTCAATACCGCTAAATCGGTCAGGCTGTCCGACCCCACCAGCATCGCCTCAAAGAAACGGCCATCCTGGAGCGCGACGATAATTTGGTCGGCGCCGTTGATGACGTGGCGGTTGGTCAGGATATAGCCTTTATTATTCATGATGACGCCGGAGCCGAGCGTCGTAATCCCGCGTCCGTTACTGCTTGCCGCGCTGCGGTTATAAACGTTGACCACCGCAGGAACAGCGCGGCGCACGCCCTGATTAAAGCTGAAGGGCGTTTGATCGGCGCTGCTTTCTGGCTCGGAAAGTAAGCCGGTGCCAATACGCAACGCAGGCATGGCCGCCAGTAAAATACCTGCGACGATCAGCCCCAGAACTACCGAACGCAAGAGTTTAAGAAACATGATGTTAAGTTATATCAGGAAAGATCCGGGGCAGAATATCACGAGTTTCGCGGACACACACGGGTTGTGTCCGCGATATGATACGCCGGTATTTTTAACGCAGCAGAAGATAGATGCTTTCGCCGCCGCGCACCACATTCAGCGCCAGGAACGGCGGCTTGCTGGCCAGCACTTTGCGCATCTCATCCAGACCCTGCACGCGAGTGCGGTTGACGCCGATAATCACGTCATCTTTCTGCAAGCCGATCTGCTCTGCCGGGGTTCCTTTCTGCACGCTGTCGACTTTCACGCCTTTGTTGCCGTCCGGCAACTGGCCGTCGCTGAGCGACGCGCCCTGCAATGCAGGCGTCATCAGTTCATCGCTGGACATGGTGCGCGCGCTGGCGTCGAGCTTAACCGTTACGCTAAGCGGCTTCCCTTCACGCAGCAGGCCGATTTTCACCTCTTTGCCCGGCGGCGTGGTGCCGATTTTCACCCGCAGTTCGGCGAAGCTGGTAATCGGCTTGTCATCTACCGAAGTAATGATGTCGCCCGCTTTAATGCCTGCGGTCGCCGCCGCGGATTTCGGCAGCACTTCCGATACGAAGGCGCCGCGCTGGGCATCGACATTAAAGGCGCGCGCCATATCGGCGGTCATTTCGGTGCCCTTGATGCCCAACTGGCCGCGCTTCACTTCGCCGGTGGCGATCAACTGCTGCGCCAGCTCCATCGCCATATTGCCCGGAATAGCGAAGCCGATGCCGATATTGCCGCCGCTGGCGGCGAGAATCGCGGTGTTGATGCCGATCAGCTCGCCGTTCAGGTTCACCAGCGCGCCGCCGGAGTTGCCGCGGTTGATGGCGGCGTCGGTCTGAATAAAGTTTTCCAGCCCTTCAAGATTCAGGCCACTGCGTCCCAGTGCGGAGATAATCCCGGAAGTGGCGGTCTGTCCAAGCCCAAAGGGGTTGCCGATGGCGATGGCGAAATCGCCTACGCGCAGCTGGTCGGAGTCAGCCACCTTAACCTGCGTCAGGTTGCTGGCGCCCTGTAGCTGAATCAACGCGATGTCGGTCTGTTCGTCGCGGCCGATAAGCCTGGCGTCATATTCGCGGCCGTCGCTCAGCTGGACGCTGATCTTATTGGCGCCGTTCACCACATGGTTGTTGGTCAGCACATAGCCTTTTTGCGCGTCGATGATCACGCCCGAACCTAAACCTTCGAACGGCTGCGGCTGCGCATCTTCGCCCTGATCCTGACCGAAGAAACGCTTTAACGGCTCCGGCAGATCCTGCGTCTGATCGTCTGTCGCCGTGCCTTCAACATGCACGCTGACCACCGCGGGCAGCACTTTCTCCAGCATCGGCGCCAGGCTGGGCAGAGGCTGATTTTGTACCTGAGCCGGCAGCATCGCCATGGCGGAAGGCGCCACGGTCAGATTCATGCCAACGGTCAGGGCTACCGCGCTCAACAATAATGATTTTTTCTTCATCGTTACGACGCTCTCGCTGCTCAACTGAAGGAAGATAGTAGATGATTTGCGTGCCGGATATGGCTATCAGGCCTGACGAATAAAAGGGAAAAGGGCGCGGATGCGCCCTGGTTTATCAGTCGCGCGGCGTACGTTCGCCACGCAGAAGGCCGGATGCGCCTTCTGAATAATCACGCGGGATTTGCACCGGCGCCTGATCGTTGTCCGCTTCCGCTTCGGTAAGCTGATAGGCGAACGGGTTTTTCTCGCCCGGCAGGTCCGGCAGCAGATCGTTGGAACCCTTCGCCATATGCTGATAAAGCTGGCGGTAGTCGCGCGCCATATTATCCAGCAGTTCGGCGCTCTGAGCGAAATGGTTAGTCAGCTCCTGGCGATAGTCCGCCAGCTCCGCTTTGGATTTCTCCAGTTCGTACTGCATGCTGCGCTGTTCGCGCAATTTTTTATTGCCAAAACGCATGGCGACCGCGCCGATAATAATGCCAATGACTAAACCAATTAGCCCGTATTCCCAGGTCATAATGACTCCCGTAGTGTCCTCGTTGTTCCGTAGGGCGTTCCACTTCAATAATAGCCACTATAACCGTTAATCTTATGGAAGTGGAATCCTGCGGCAGCATCGCTTAGTGTAGAACGGACTTTTTTTCGACAAACAGGCAGTGACCTGACATTTTTTAGGGAAGCAGGGTTAATAATGCAAACGATGTCCCCCCTGGCGCGTTATGAGCAGGCGCTTGCACAAGGTGAATATCAGCCTGATGACGTACAGCGCGCCGCAATCAGCCGCCTGGACGCCATCCAGCGGGCGTTAAGCGACAGATCGCAGACTATGCCGACGGCGAACGGCTGGCGCGGCAAGCTCAGCAAACTGCTGGGCAAGGAGAAAAACGGCGGCGAGCCGCCGGTGCGCGGCCTTTATATGTGGGGCGGCGTAGGACGGGGCAAAACCTGGGTAATGGATCTGTTTTTTCAGTCTATTCCTGGCGAGCGCAAGCTACGACTCCATTTCCATCGCTTTATGCTGCGGGTGCATGAAGAACTCACCGCGCTGCAGGGAGAAAGCGATCCGCTGGAAATAGTCGCTGACCGCTTCAAAGCGCAGACGGACGTGCTGTGCTTCGATGAGTTCTTTGTTTCCGATATCACCGATGCGATGCTGCTGGGCACCCTGATGGAGGCGCTGTTCGCACGCGGCATCACGCTGGTCGCCACTTCGAATATTCCGCCTGACGATCTCTACCGCAACGGCCTGCAGCGTGCGCGCTTTTTGCCCGCTATCGAACAGATTAAGCAGCATTGCGACATCATGAACGTCGACGCCGGGGTCGATTATCGTCTGCGTACGTTGACGTCGGCGCACCTCTGGATGCAGCCATTGAATGACGAGACGCGTCAGACGATGTCGCGGATGTTCGTCGCCCTGGCGGGCGAGGCGGCGGATGAGCAGCCGGTGCTGGAGATCAATCATCGTCAGCTGCCGACGCAGGGCGTGAAGAAGGGCGTACTGGCGATCGATTTCGCCACGCTCTGCGGCGAAGGGCGTAGCCAGCACGACTATATTGAGCTGTCGCGTCGCTTTCACAGCGTGCTGCTGCTAAACGTGCCGGTCATGACGGCGCGCAGCGAAGATCGTGCTCGCCGGTTTCTGGCGCTGGTGGACGAGTTTTATGAGCGCCACGTCAAGCTGGTGGTGTCGGCGGAGACGTCTCTGTTTGAAATTTACCAGGGCGAGCGGCTGAAATTTGAATATCAGCGCTGTCTTTCGCGCCTGCAGGAGATGCAGAGCGAAGAGTATTTGCGCCTGAAACATCTTTCCTGAGACTCGCGCATTTTTTGATGAAAAGTGATCGATCTTTGGCAATGACTTCTCTATAATCTTGCGACCCCACGTTACGACAAGGTTTTTTTTCCCAGAAACTTTGTAGCACCGGCAAAACTGTCCGAGGGGGTGGGCTTGCTGGTCGATAAGGTCGTGTGAGCCTCAACCGTTTATTCAAGCGTTTGGGATTTCACCAACGTGTAACTTAATTTGGGTAAGCTTTTAGATGAAAACTTTTACAGCTAAGCCAGAAACCGTCCAACGTGACTGGTACGTAGTTGATGCGACGGGCAAAACTTTAGGTCGTTTAGCGACTGAACTGGCTCGTCGTCTGCGTGGTAAGCATAAAGCGGAATACACTCCGCACGTCGATACCGGTGATTACATCATCGTTCTGAACGCTGATAAAGTTGCCGTAACCGGTAACAAGCGTAGCGACAAGATTTATTACCATCACACCGGTCACATCGGTGGTATCAAGCAAGCGACCTTCGAAGAGATGATTGCTCGCCGTCCTGAGCGTGTGATTGAAATCGCGGTTAAAGGCATGCTGCCAAAGGGCCCGCTGGGTCGTGCTATGTACCGTAAACTGAAAGTTTACGCGGGCAATGAGCACAACCATGCGGCACAGCAACCGCAAGTTCTTGACATTTAATCGGGATTACAGGCAATGGCTGAAACTCAAAACTACGGCACTGGTCGCCGCAAAAGCTCTTCCGCTCGCGTCTTCATCAAGCCGGGTAGCGGTAACATCGTTATCAACCAGCGTTCTCTGGAACAGTACTTCGGTCGCGAAACTGCCCGCATGGTAGTTCGTCAGCCGCTGGAACTGCTGGATCTGGTTGGTAAATTCGATCTGTACATCACCGTTAAAGGTGGTGGTATCTCTGGTCAGGCTGGTGCGATCCGTCACGGTATCACCCGCGCTCTGATGGAGTATGACGAGTCCCTGCGTGGCGAACTGCGTAAAGCAGGCTTCGTTACCCGTGATGCTCGTGAAGTTGAACGTAAGAAAGTCGGCCTGCGTAAAGCACGTCGTCGTCCGCAGTTCTCCAAACGTTAATTGTTTCTGCTTCGGCAGAATACAGTTACAAAAAACCCGGCCTCTGCGCCGGGTTTTTTTATACGTAAAAGTCAGTGAAACGCGGGTTAATCACGCCTTTTTACCGGCAAATCTTCTTTCCTCTCCCCACAAACTGCTTAAAATCTGGTAAACTGACTGACACTTTGCGCCCGTTAAACGGATAGCTGTGGATGATAATCCTGACAGGAAGGGGGATTGACGCAGCTTCGGTCAGCGGGTGGTTTCGTCAAGCAGGTTAGTCGCCGCGCGGTTGGCTATTCGCACTGTATTCTGGATAAACTTGGAGGTTTTCATGGCTGTCGCTGCCAACAAACGTTCGGTAATGACGCTGTTTTCTGGTCCGACTGACATTTTCAGCCATCAGGTGCGTATCGTACTGGCAGAAAAAGGTGTCAGCGTAGAGATCGAGCAGGTTGAAATGGATAATCTGCCGCAGGATCTGATTGACCTCAACCCGTATCGCACCGTGCCGACGCTGGTCGATCGTGAGCTGACGTTGTATGAATCACGCATCATTATGGAATACCTCGACGAACGCTTTCCGCATCCGCCTCTGATGCCTGTTTATCCGGTCGCGCGCGGTGAAAGCCGTCTGATGATGCATCGTATCGAGCAGGACTGGTACAGCCTGATGCGCACTATCGAAACAGGTACCGGACAACAGGTAGAAACGGCGCGTAAGCAGCTGCGTGAAGAACTGTTGGCGATTGCGCCGCTGTTCACCCGCACGCCGTTCTTCCTGAGCGAAGAGTTCAGCCTGGTGGATTGTTATCTGGCGCCGCTGCTGTGGCGTCTTCCGTTGCTGGGCGTGGAGCTCACCGGCAGCGGTACTAAAGAGCTGAAAGGTTATATGACGCGCGTTTTCGAGCGTGACTCTTTCCTCGCTTCGTTGACCGAAGCGGAACGCGAAATGCGCCTGCAAGCCCGGGGCTAACGGCTATGGAAATGTCTCAACTTACCGCACGTCGTCCTTACCTGCTGCGCGCCTTCTATGGGTGGTTGCTGGATAATCAGCTGACGCCGCATCTGGTGGTGGACATCAATCAGCCTGGCGTGCTGGTGCCGCTGGAATATGCCCGCGACGGACAGATTGTATTGAATATTGCGCCGCGCGCAGTGGGCAATCTGGAGCTGGGCAATGATGAAGTGCGCTTTAACGCGCGCTTCGGCGGCGTGCCGCGTCAGGTGACGGTGCCGATTGCGGCCGTGCTGGCGATCTATGCGCGTGAGAACGGCGCAGGCACGATGTTCGAGCCGGAACCTGCTTATGAATTGCAGGAGACCGGGGAGCCTTTGCAGGGGCAGGAAGAGACGGTCATGTCGGTTATTGATGGCGATCGTCCTGATGACGCTGAGCCGGAAGGCGACAATCCTGATGACGATCCGCCGCCGCGCACGGACCGAACGGTGCCGACGCCCAGGAAGACAGCGTCAAAGACAGTAAGCAAATCATTGAGCAGGACAACGCGGCCG
>NZ_JANION010000174.1:0-62343 GCF_024610815.1 Mixta sp. | reverse complement strand
GTCATATATCAGGAATCGCGCTGTACGGCCATATGCGCCAGCGCTTCGAGCGCGCTGCGCCAGGGGGATTCAGGCAGCGCCTGCAGGGCGGCAATCGCTTTATCCGCTTCCTCTTCGGCGCGGCTGCGCGTCCACTCCAGCGATCCGCACTGACGCATCGTTTCCAGAACCGGATCCAGCAGATGGCGACCATTTCCCTGCTCAATCGCTTCACGAATCATCGCCGCCTGCTGCGCGTTGCCGTGGCGCATCGCATGCAGCAACGGCAGCGTCGGCTTGCCTTCGCTCAGATCGTCGCCCACATTTTTACCCAGCGTTTCGCCGTCGGCGCTGTAATCGAGAAGATCGTCGATCAGCTGAAATGCGGTGCCGATATAGCGGCCATAATCCTGCAAAGCCTGCTCCTGCGTTGCGCTGCCGCCGGCGAGAATACCAGAAGATTGCGCCGCCGCCTCAAACAGGCGCGCCGTCTTGCTGTAAATGACGTGCATGTAGCTTTCTTCGGTGATGTCGGGATCGTTGCAGTTCATCAGCTGCAGCACCTCGCCTTCAGCGATGACGTTTACCGCCTCCGACATCAGCGCCAGAATGCGCAGCGAGCCCAGGCTGGTCATCATCTGAAAGGCGCGGGTATAGATAAAATCGCCTACCAGCACGCTGGCCGCGTTGCCGAAAGCGGCATTGGCGGTCGCTTTGCCGCGGCGCATATCCGATTCATCGACGACATCATCATGCAGCAGAGTGGCGGTATGAATGAATTCAATCAGCGCGGCGATAGTGACGTGCTGATTCCCCTCATACCCTAAAGCGCGCGCCGCAAGAATGGCGATCATCGGACGAATACGCTTTCCGCCGCCGCTGATGATGTAGTAACCCAACTGATTGATGAGCGAAACATCTGAATTCAGCTGTGAGAGAATGGTCTCGTTGACGGCCGCCATGTCTTGCGCGGTTAATTCATTAATTTGTTCTAAATTCATCAGTCTGTTCAGCTATTGCTCTGTTCAGCGCCATGTTAAGCGACTTTGCCCATGTCTGTGCCACGTAATGTATTACAGATTGTACTTGAAAAACGAGGCTCTTGAATCCTGAGTATGGCGCTGCGTTTTTTTTCTGCAATCCTTTGCTATGTCCTCTTGTCAAGCCAGGGAATTTTGCGTAGAATTCGCGCCCTATTGTGAATATTTTATCGCGCCGCCTGACAATTGAAGAAGGCAAGCGCAGAAGCGGAGTTTTATATGTACGCGGTTTTCCAAAGTGGTGGTAAACAACACCGAGTAAGCGAAGGTCAAACCGTTCGCCTGGAAAAGCTGGACATCGCAACCGGCGAAACTATTGAGTTCGATCAGGTTCTGATGATTGCAAACGGTGACGACGTAACTATCGGCGCACCGCTGGTTTCAGGTGGCGTGATCAAAGCAGAAGTTGTAGCTCATGGTCGTGGCGACAAAATTAAGATCGTTAAGTTCCGTCGTCGTAAACACCACCGTAAGCAGCAAGGCCACCGTCAGTGGTTCACTGATGTGAAAATCACTGGCATCAGCGCCTGAGAGGAGATCTGACAAATGGCACACAAAAAGGCTGGCGGCTCGACACGTAACGGTCGCGACTCTAACGCACAGCGCCTGGGCGTAAAACGTTTTGGCGGTGAATCAGTACTGGCTGGCAACATCATCGTTCGTCAGCGTGGCACCAAATTCCACGCAGGCACCAACGTTGGTCTTGGCCGTGACCATACTCTGTTTGCTACTGCAAACGGTAAAGTAAAATTCGAAGTTAAAGGCCCGAACAACCGTAAATACGTCAGCATCGTTGCTGAGTAAGGTTGTCGCGCTGCAGGTTGATTAATCAGCCTGCCAGAGAATGAAAGCCCCGCAGAGTATTGCGGGGCTTTTTACATTTTGAGCTTGCCTGATTTGCTGTACACTTTACGTACAGCCTTTCCGCAACGGGTCATCGCTTATGGCCTCGGCGGAATACAGCCGCACCGGCATGTCCGGTCGCCAGGTGAATGATTTACGGAGAAGGTAAATGAAGTTTGTTGATGAAGCGACAATTCTGGTTGTCGCAGGTGATGGCGGTAATGGTTGCGTCAGCTTCCGTCGTGAAAAATATATCCCGAAAGGCGGCCCTGACGGCGGTGACGGCGGCGACGGCGGTGATGTCTACCTGCTGGCTGACGAAAACCTCAACACGCTGATCGACTATCGTTTCGAGAAATCGTTCCGCGCCGAGCGTGGACAGAACGGTCAGAGCCGCGACTGTACCGGCAAACGCGGCAAAGATATCGTGATTAAAGTGCCGGTCGGCACGCGCGTGATCGATCAGGGCACCGGCGAAACGTTGGGTGACCTGACGCGGCATGAGCAGAAGCTGATGGTGGCGAAGGGCGGCTGGCACGGCCTGGGCAACACCCGTTTTAAATCGTCCGTTAACCGTACGCCGCGTCAAAAGACGATGGGGACGCCGGGCGAAAAACGCGATCTGCAGCTGGAGCTGATGCTGTTGGCGGACGTCGGCATGCTGGGCCTGCCTAACGCCGGTAAATCCACCTTTATCCGCGCCGTTTCCGCCGCAAAGCCAAAAGTTGCCGACTATCCGTTTACCACCCTGGTGCCAAGCCTTGGCGTGGTGCGCATGGACAGCGAAAAAAGCTTTGTGGTAGCGGACATCCCTGGTCTGATTGAAGGGGCTGCTGAAGGCGCAGGTCTGGGCATTCGCTTCCTGAAACATCTTGAGCGTTGCCGCGTGCTGTTGCACCTGATCGATCTGGCGCCGATCGACGAATCCGATCCGGTGGAAAACGCGCGCATTATCCTCGGCGAGCTGGAAAAATACAGTGAGAAACTGTACCGCAAACCGCGCTGGCTGGTGTTCAATAAGGTCGACCTGCTGGATCAGGAAGAGGCGGAAGCCCGCGCGAAAGCGATCGTCGAAGCGTTGGGCTGGGAAGAAAAATATTACCTGATCTCTGCCGCCAGCCAGACCGGTGTTAACGCGCTTTGCTGGGACGTCATGTCCTTCCTGATCGCCAATCCGAAAGAGGCGGAAGAGGAAGAGAAGAAACCTGAGAAAGCAGAATTCATGTGGGATGACTACCACCGTGAAGCGCTGGAGCAGGCGGAAGAAGAAGTGGACGAAGAGTGGGACGACGACTGGGATGAGGATGACGACGAAGGCGTCGAAATCATCTACCAGCGCTAAATGGCCGCTCAACGATAAGCCCGGTTACGCCGGGCTTTTTTATGCCCATTTTTTACTACCAGAGCAAAAAATAGCCAGGTGATAAAGAAAATGTTTATCATCCCCTAATTATTTATCGTTGGGGGACACCACGCCTTATCGTCATTTCCTTTTTCTTTTCAGTGCGCTGTTTACTCTGTTTGCCGCCGCTTCTTCAGTTCAGGGTGGCGGGCAACCGGCATTGCGCATCCAGACCGGAACGATCGCGGCGATTGCTGAGCTGCAGCTTGCCGCCGTGCAGCTGTAAAATGCGCAGCACAATATTTAATCCCAGCCCGCTGCCGCCGTAGCGACGATCGCGACGATGAAACGCCTGCGTCAGCTCGCTCGCGGTCTCTTCATCAATGCCACCGCCCTCGTCCAGCACGCGCAGCAGGCTGCCTTCCTGTTCGATCTGGAGCTGTAGCGTGATTGCAGAGGCTTCCGGGCTGTAACGCGACGCATTCTCCAGCAAATTACGCAGCATCAGGCGCAGCAACACGGCATCGCCCTGCACCCGACCATCTTCTTGCGGCCAGACCAGACGCTGTTGGCGCTGCTGCATCATCTCTTCTATTTCGTCCTGTAACGGAGCGAAAATATCCTGCTGCCAGCTCAGCGTTTGATAATGCCCGCTGGCCAACGCCTGTCCGGCGCGCGACAGCATCAGCAGTTGCTCAATGACATGCATCAGCTGGTCGACGCGCGCCACCAGCATCGGCGCCTGCTTAATTTCCTGTTGCGCCAGCAGTTCCAGATGCAGTCGCAGGCCCGCCAGCGGCGTGCGCAGTTCATGCGCCGCATCGGCGGTGAATAATCTTTCCTGTTGCAGCGTCTGGTTAAGACGCGCCAGCAGCTGGTTGAGCGCGCGCGTCACCGCCACGATCTCCTCCATATCGGAAAAGGTCGGCAGGGGAGTGAGGTTATCAGCGGAGCGTTCGGCCAGGCTGGCCTGTAGCGCGTTCAACGGGCGAATGATCCAGCTGATGGCCCAGAAAGAGAGAATAAGGGTAAAGCCCACCATCACCAGCGAAGGCAGCAGCAGCGAGGCGATCGCTTCGCGAATTTCGTTTTCGACATGTTGATTGCGCGACTTCGCCGTCAGCGTTTCGTTGACCAGAAAGCCGATCTGTTCCCGGCTCTCATGCCAGAGCCAGATCGCGCTCATTAGCTGACAGGTCAGCAGGATCAGCGCCAGCATCATCAGCAGCCGCCGACGCATGCTGTTCATTGACGTTCTTCCAACCGGTAGCCGACGCCGCGCACCGTTTTAATGCGATCTTTGCCCAGTTTGCGGCGCAGATTATGAATATGCACTTCCAGCGTGTTGGAGCCGTTATCATCCTGCCAGCTGTAAAGATCCTGCTGCAGCGTCTCGCGATGCACCGTCTGGCCAATACGCATCAGCAGGCGCGTCAGCAGCGCGAACTCTTTCGGCGTTACTTCAATCGGCTGATTTTCGACGGAAACCTGAAGCGAGGCGAGATTCAACGTCAGATCGCCGTGCTGAATTTGGTTATCGCTGCGCCCCTGATAGCGACGGATCAGCGCGCGCACGCGCGCCTTCAACTCCGCCAGGGCAAATGGCTTAACCAGATAATCGTCGGCGCCGGCATCCAGTCCGCTGACCCTATCCTCCAGCGCATCACGCGCCGTCAGGATCAGCACAGGCAGATCGACGCCCTGCCGACGCCAGCGCCGCAGCAACGCCGCGCCGTCCATATCCGGCAGGCCGAGATCGAGAACGATGAGGCTGTATTGCCCGCTGTGCAGCAGCGTCTCCGCCTGCGCGCCTTTAGCGGCACAGTCGGTGACATAGCCTTCGCCGCCCAGCGCAAGGGCGACGCCCTCCTGCAACAGCGCATCATCTTCTACGATAAGTATTTTCATCAGTCTCAGTTATTTTGATAGAGATCCTTATATAAACGGCTTTCGAAGCGCACCAGCGGTACCCGACGTATTTTCTTATCCTCAGGCGGCACGGCGTAACCGGAGAGGAACTGCACGAAAGCGACGCGCTGCCCGCTGGCGGTAGTGATAAAGCCAGCCAGATTATAGACGCCGGAGAGCGAACCGGTTTTCGCGGAGACTTTGCCGTCGACGCCCGCCTCATGCAGCCCGCCGCGATAACGCAGCGTGCCGTCGTAGCCTGCCAGCGGCAGCATCGAGATAAAGTTTAGCTGCTGATCGTTTTGCGCAATATATTGCAACACTTCCATCATGATCGCCGGGGCGATCAGATCGTGACGCGACAGCCCGGAGCCGTCAACCTGAATGCTGTTGCCCAGATCGATATTCGCCTTTTGACGCAGAATGCGACGCACGGCGTCGGAGCCTGCGCGCCAGGTGCCCGGCACGTTAAAATAGTGATGACCGATAGTACGGAACACCGTATCGGCAATCATATTGTCCGATTTTTTCAGCATGATTTTCAGCAGGTCGCGCAGCGGCGCGGACTGCGTTTCCGCCAGCACGGCGCCAGGTTCGGTGACGCGCGTCTGGCGGACAAGATGGCCGGTATAGTCAATACCCGCGTCATGCAGCATCGCTTTCAAAATCGCGCCCGCCCAGGCGGCGCCGTCCTGTATCGAAAAAGCCAGCGGCAGAGGCTCGCTGCGTTGCGTCATGCAGCCCGTCAGCGTAAAGCGGTTCAGCTCGCCCGGCACCACGTCCAGCTCACAGTAGGGCGCGTCCGGCGAGCCCTTAGCTAAGGTGCGCACCTGGCTGAACATATTGACGGGATAGTAAGACGCGACGCGGATAAAGGCGTTGTCGTCAGGGCGTTCGGCGCTATAAAGCGAAACGGAGAAACAGTTCTTATCGACGATGGCGGCGGCTGGCGGTGCGCTAAAACATTGCGTGATATCATTCCATGGCCAGCCTGGCGCCTTGTCGTGGCTGGCGAAGATCGAGGTATCGATCACCAGATTGCCCTGAATATGGGTGATGCCCTGTTTGGTCAGCGCCGCCACCATATTGCGCAAATCCTGACGCGACAGCGTCGGATCGCCGGCGAAGCGTGCGACCAGATCGCCTTTCAGCGTGCCGTCGGCAACTTTGCCCTGGGTTTCCAGCGTGGTGCGAAAGCGAAAGTCAGGGCCCAGCTCCAGCAGGGCTGCGAGCGCCGTCACTACTTTCATGGTGCTGGCTGGCAAAGCCATTTGTTTACTGTGATAATCGACCAGCGGCGTTGATGAACCCACTTTTTGTGCCATCAGCGCCAGGTTTGCGCCATCCGGTAAGTATTGTGTGTATTCTTCCACAGGTGCTGCGTGAGCTTGCAGCATAAACGCACAGGTTAGTCCGGTAACAAGTCGTGAAAATCGCATAATCTCGCGGTAACTGACGGGTGAAGCCGTCATACTACGGTGCATCACGGTAGAAAGTAAACGATGACCCACAGGGAACTCTGGGTTAAAATACGTATCAAAATGCAAACCTGAATCCTGACCTGGAGCTTGCTCCGGGTCAGGTTTCTTTTGTTTGCGAATCAGCCGGTAGCGTTGCACAACGCGTCTGGCCGACGACCACTGGTCAGGACGACAACAAGCAAACAGGACCGATGACGAGGTATTAAAATGAATCAGATTCCGATGACGTTAAGGGGCGCAGAGAAGCTGCGTGAAGAACTCGAAGAGCTGAAGACCGTCAGACGCCCCCGTATTATTGCCTCCATTGCGGAAGCGCGTGAGCATGGCGATCTGAAAGAGAATGCCGAGTATCATGCCGCACGCGAAGAGCAGGGCTTTTGTGAAGGGCGTATTCAGGAGATCGAGGCCAAGCTGTCTAACGCGCAGGTTATCGACGTAACGAAAATGCCAAACAATGGCCGCGTGATTTTCGGCGCGACAGTTTCCGTTCTGAATCTTGATACTGACGAAGAGTCGACCTGGCGTATCGTCGGCGACGATGAGGCAGACTATAAGCAGAATTTAATTTCCGTGAACTCGCCGATGGCGCGCGGACTGATTGGTAAAGAGGCGGACGACGTGGTGGTGATCAAAACGCCGGGCGGCGACGTCGAGTATGAAATTCTGAAAGTAGAATATCTTTAATCTCTGCAACGCAGCTTCAAAGCGTCGCATGATTGTAAAGAAAGGAAAAAGGCCGCATCGCGGCCTTTTATCCAGTGCAGGAGCGTGGCAATTTCTTCCGGCTGAGTCATCAGCGAACGCGATTAACGCGGCAGGGAGATTTTACGTTCTTCTGTCGGGCGGTACAGCACCAGCGTCTTGCCGATAACCTGCACGTTACAGGCTCCCGTTTCGCGAACAATGGCTTCCACCACCAGGTTTTTCGTTTCCCGATCTTCGGTAGCGATCTTCACCTTAATCAGTTCGTGATGCGTAAGCGCCTGATCGATCTCGGCCAGCACGCCTTCGGTAAGGCCGTTGTTGCCCAGCATAACGACAGGTTTCAGCGGGTGCGCCAGACCTTTCAGGTGCTGTTTTTGTTTGGTACTCAGATTCATCGTATATTTTTACTTACATTGGGATTGAAAACGGTACATTCTACCGCCATCTCTGGTATATCACCAAACGCGACAGCCGTCAGTTTGGTTATTTATCGCTACGATGAAGAATAGTTGGAAAAAGTATGACAGGTAAAAAGCGTTCAGCCAGTTCCAGCCGCTGGCTTCAGGAACACTTTAGCGATAAATATGTGCAACAGGCACAGAAAAAAGGGTTGCGTTCGCGCGCCTGGTTTAAACTTGATGAAATACAGCAGGGCGATAAGCTGTTTAAGCCCGGCATGACGGTAGTTGATCTCGGCGCCGCCCCCGGCGGATGGTCACAGTATGTCGCAACCCAAATCGGTTCGAAAGGGCGTATCATTGCCTGTGACATTCTGCCTATGGATCCTATCGTTGGTGTCGATTTCCTTCAGGGCGATTTTCGTGAAGAATCGGTAGTGAAGGCGCTGCTGGAACGCGTCGGCGAAGAGAAAGTTCAGGTTGTCATGTCCGATATGGCGCCCAACATGAGCGGCACCCCCGCTGTGGATATTCCCCGGTCGATGTATCTGGTTGAGCTGGCGCTGGAAATGTGTCGCGATATTCTGGCACCCGGTGGCAGCTTTGTAGTGAAAGTATTTCAGGGAGATGGCTTCGATGAATACCTGCGGGAAATTCGCTCCCTGTTTACGAAAGTGAAAATTCGTAAGCCGGACGCTTCGCGGTCACGTTCACGCGAAGTGTACATTGTAGCGACAGGGCGCAAACTATAGTACCCTACGCTGTCTGTTAACACAGTTGTAATATGAGGTTAATCCCTTGAGTGACATGGCGAAAAACCTGATTCTCTGGTTAGTCATCGCGGTCGTGCTGATGTCTGTCTTCCAGAGCTTTGGGCCCAGCGAGTCGAATGGCCGTAGGGTTGATTATTCAACCTTCCTGTCGGAAGTGAACCAGGATCAGGTCCGCGAGGCACGTATTAACGGGCGTGAAATCAACGTTACCAAAAAAGACAGTAATCGATACACGACCTACATTCCCGTCAACGATCCCAAGTTGCTCGATAACCTGTTGACTAAAAATGTAAAAGTTGTCGGTGAACCGCCGGAAGAGCCGAGCCTGCTGGCTTCTATCTTCATCTCCTGGTTCCCGATGCTGCTGCTGATTGGCGTCTGGATCTTCTTTATGCGTCAAATGCAGGGCGGCGGCGGCAAAGGCGCGATGTCCTTTGGCAAAAGCAAAGCCCGCATGCTGACGGAAGATCAGATTAAAACCACTTTCGCCGACGTCGCAGGCTGTGACGAAGCGAAAGAGGAAGTCGGCGAGCTGGTGGAATACCTGCGCGAGCCGAGCCGCTTCCAGAAACTGGGCGGTAAAATTCCGAAAGGCGTTCTGATGGTGGGCCCGCCGGGTACGGGTAAGACGCTGCTGGCGAAAGCGATCGCCGGCGAAGCGAAAGTGCCGTTTTTCACCATTTCCGGCTCCGACTTCGTGGAAATGTTCGTCGGCGTGGGTGCGTCACGCGTACGCGATATGTTCGAGCAGGCGAAAAAAGCTGCTCCCTGCATCATCTTCATCGATGAGATCGACGCCGTTGGCCGTCAACGCGGCGCTGGCTTGGGCGGCGGTCACGATGAGCGTGAGCAGACCCTGAACCAGATGCTGGTTGAGATGGATGGTTTTGAAGGCAATGAAGGCATCATCGTTATCGCCGCGACCAACCGTCCCGACGTGCTTGACCCGGCGCTGCTGCGTCCAGGCCGTTTCGACCGTCAGGTCGTTGTTGGTCTGCCGGACGTGCGCGGCCGTGAGCAAATTCTGAAAGTCCATATGCGTCGCGTGCCGCTGGCTACCGACATTGACGCGGCAATTATCGCGCGCGGCACCCCTGGCTTCTCCGGCGCCGACCTGGCTAACCTGGTCAACGAAGCGGCGCTGTTTGCCGCACGTGGCAACAAGCGCGTCGTATCGATGGTAGAATTCGAGAAAGCGAAAGATAAAATTATGATGGGTGCGGAACGTCGCTCCATGGTAATGACGGAAGCGCAGAAAGAGTCTACCGCCTACCACGAAGCGGGCCATGCCATTATCGGTCGCCTGGTGCCGGAACACGATCCGGTGCACAAAGTAACGATTATCCCGCGCGGCCGCGCGTTGGGCGTGACCTTCTTCCTGCCGGAAGGCGATGCGATCAGCGCCAGCCGTCAGAAGCTGGAAAGCCAGATTTCTACGCTGTACGGCGGTCGTCTGGCGGAAGAGATCATCTACGGACCGGAGCATGTTTCCACCGGCGCCTCCAACGACATTAAAGTTGCCACCAATCTGGCGCGTAACATGGTGACGCAGTGGGGCTTCTCGGAAAAACTGGGTCCGTTGCTCTATGCGGAAGAAGAGGGTGAAGTGTTCCTCGGCCGCTCAGTAGCGAAAGCCAAGCATATGTCTGACGAAACCGCGCGCCTGATCGATCAGGAAGTGAAGCAGCTGATTGATACCAACTATCAGCGCGCTCGTCGTATCCTGAACGAAAATATGGATATCCTGCACGCGATGAAAGACGCGCTGATGAAGTATGAAACCATCGACGCGCCGCAAATCGACGACCTTATGGCGCGCCGTGAAGTGCGTCCGCCGGCAGGCTGGGAAGATCCAGGTACCGGTTCCGGCAGCTCGGATAACAACGGTTCGCCGAAGGCGCCGCGTCCGGTTGATGAGCCGCGCACGCCGAATCCAGGCAATACCATGTCTGAGCAGTTTAATAAATAACTGTAAAAGACATCTGAAAACCCCGGCTGGTCCGGGGTTTTTTACATCCAAAATATGACCAAACGCAGAAAGGAAAGTTAAAGATGAAGCTGTACGCTCGGGATTCCCACCTGGATTTGTCACATCCCCATGTCATGGGCATTCTTAACGTCACACCTGACTCTTTTTCCGACGGCGGCCAGCACAATACGCTGGTTGCGGCGCTGACCCATGCTAATGAGATGATTAACGCCGGTGCGACCATTATCGATATCGGCGGTGAATCTACCCGGCCCGGCGCAGAGGAAGTCAGTACTGAGCAGGAACTGGAGCGCGTTATTCCCGTCGTGGAGGCAATCGCGCAACGCTTCGAAATGTGGATTTCCGTCGATACGTCAAAACCTGAAGTCATAAGGGAATCAGCGCGAGTAGGCGCTCACATCATTAACGATATCCGCTCGCTTCAGCTTCCCGGCGCATTGGAGGCGGCGGCGGAAACTGGCTTGCCGGTTTGTCTGATGCATATGCAGGGCGAACCGGCCAGCATGCAGACGGCACCGCACTATGACAATTTGCTGCAGGAGATCGATGAGTTTTTCGCCCGGCAAATCGCCCGCTGTGAAGCTGCCGGGATTAAAAAATCGCAGCTGCTACTCGACCCAGGCTTCGGATTCGGTAAGAATCTCAGCCACAACTATCAATTACTGGCGCATCTGGCCGACTTTCACCATTTTGGTCTGCCGCTGCTGGTTGGTATGTCGCGCAAATCGATGATTGGACAACTGCTGAATGTAGGGCCTTCTCAACGTCTGACCGGCAGCCTGGCTTGTGCAGTGATTGCAGCTATGCAGGGTGCGCAGATTATCCGCGTACACGACGTTAAAGAGACCGTAGAGGCGATGCGCGTCGTCGAAGCGACACGTTCAGCGAAGGAATAAACGCATGAGTAACCGTAAATATTTTGGCACCGACGGCATTCGTGGCAAAGTAGGCGAAATGCCTATCACGCCTGATTTTGTACTTAAGCTTGGCTGGGCGGCAGGTAAGGTGCTGGCGCGCCACGGCTCTAAAAAAATCATTATCGGCAAAGATACCCGCATTTCCGGCTATATGCTGGAATCGGCGCTGGAAGCGGGTCTGGCCGCCGCCGGGCTTTCCGCCTCCTTTACCGGCCCGATGCCTACGCCAGCTGTTGCCTATCTGACGCGCACTTTCCGCGCAGAGGCAGGCATCGTTATTTCTGCATCGCATAACCCGTTTGAAGATAACGGCATTAAATTCTTCTCCTCTGAAGGGACCAAGCTGCCGGATGACGTGGAAGAGGCGATTGAACAGGAAATGGAAAAGCCGCTGACCTGCGTGGAATCGGCGGAACTGGGCCGCGCCAGCCGTATCGTCGATGCCGCAGGCCGCTATATTGAATTCTGTAAAGGCACCTTTCCCAGCGAGCTGAACCTTAACGGCCTGAAGATCGTTGTCGACTGCGCGAATGGCGCTACTTATCACATCGCGCCGAACGTTATGCGCGAGCTGGGCGCGAAAGTCATCACTATCGGCGTGCAGCCGGACGGCATGAATATCAACAAAGAGTGCGGCGCTACCGACGTGCGCGCCTTACAGCAACGCGTGCTGGAAGAGAAGGCTGACGTCGGCCTCGCTTTCGACGGCGACGGCGATCGCGTGATGATGGTCGACCATCTCGGCAACAAGGTCGACGGCGATCAGATTCTCTATATCATCGCACGCGAAGGTCTGCGTCAGGGGCAACTGCGCGGCGGCGTCGTGGGCACGCTGATGAGCAATATGGGTCTCGAACTGGCGTTAAAACAGCTCGGCATTCCATTCGCGCGCGCGAAAGTCGGCGACCGTTACGTACTGGAAAAATTGCAGGAAAAGGGTTGGCGTCTGGGGGCAGAAAACTCCGGTCACGTTATCCTGCTGGATAAAACTACCACCGGCGACGGCATTGTGGCTGGTTTGCAAGTACTTACCGCTATGGCGCGTAACCATATGACGCTGCACGATCTTTGCAGCGGCATGAAGCTGCTGCCGCAGATTCTGGTAAACGTCCGCTTCAGCGGGGCTACCGATCCGCTGGAAAACGCCGAAGTAAAAGCGGTGACCGCCGAGGTGGAAAAAACGCTGGCGGGACGCGGACGCGTGCTGCTGCGCAAGTCGGGCACCGAGCCGCTGATCCGCGTCATGGTGGAAGGCGAGGATGAGGCGCAGGTTACCGCGCTGGCGCACCGTATTGCCGATGCGGTAAAAGCGGTATAATTTTCGTTGAAGACGGCCTGAAGCGTTTTATCGACGTGCGCCGCACGGCTGCATTTTATGGCGGCGCGCGCGTTAAGTTGTCTGAAAACTGTAAAGATAACGGGTGGCGCAATAGCGGTCACTCACTAACGGAACCAGTTGTTTCGGCGTAAAAAAACAGCGCTTTGCCGCTTTTTTCTGCAATCGACGCGCGTGTTTAAAAATGCGCTTGCAGATGCCGACACCTTTGGTTAGTATTCACACCCGCTTCTGATGGGAGATGACAATCATCCCCCGTTATTGGTTTGAAGCTTTTGATGTGCGGTGACCGCGCAAGGAAACAGGTTGATTATGTACGAAGCTCTGTTAGTCGTTTTTCTGTTAGTGGCAATTGGCCTTGTGGGTCTGATCATGCTGCAACAGGGTAAAGGCGCTGATATGGGAGCCTCTTTTGGTGCAGGCGCTTCCGCGACGCTGTTTGGATCTGCTGGTTCTGGTAACTTCATGACCCGTATGACCGCAGTGCTGGCGACCCTGTTCTTCATTATCAGCCTGATTCTGGGTAACCTGAACAGCAACAAGACAGCCAAAGGCAGCGAGTGGGAAAATCTGACTCAGCCGGCACAGTCTCAACAGACTGCTCCAGCTAAACCGGCAGCGCCGGGCAGTGATATCCCGCAGTAAGCAGTAAGTTTCAAGCTTTCGACGTGACTCAGGATAGGGTCGCAGTCTTAAAGTGCCGAGGTGGTGGAATTGGTAGACACGCTACCTTGAGGTGGTAGTGCCCGATTGGGCTTACGGGTTCAAGTCCCGTCCTCGGTACCAAATCTCAGTTTTACTTGCATTTTGTGCATGTTCGGCGTAATATTCGCCACGTTTTCGGACGCGGGGTGGAGCAGCCTGGTAGCTCGTCGGGCTCATAACCCGAAGGTCGTCGGTTCAAATCCGGCCCCCGCAACCACTTTCCCTTAGAGTTATTTTTCAAATATACTGTATGCATCTTCGGACGCATCTTCAGCTAATTTTGAAAAAAATTCTTTGGATGGTGTGCCGAGCCGCAGCTGCGGCATACAGGGTCCAGTCGCATTAAGCCCCGAATTTTCGGGGTTTTTTGTTATCAGGAATCGCAACACTGGGCTATATGCCCTTTTTTTATGTCTTGGGGGTGGGCTTGTCCACATTAGAGCAGAAATTAACAGAGATGATTTCAGCACCGGTAGAAGCGCTTGGCTACGAACTGGTCGGTATCGAGTTCATTCGTGGTCGCACATCAACGTTGCGCATCTATATTGATAGTGAAGATGGCATCAATGTTGACGATTGTGCTGATGTCAGCCACCAGGTAAGCGCGGTAATGGATGTGGAAGATCCCATCACGGTCGCTTACAACCTTGAAGTTTCCTCGCCGGGTCTTGATCGCCCACTGTTTACCGCTGAGCATTATGCACGATTCGCAGGTGAGGAAGTGAGCCTGGTCCTGCGTATGGCCGTCCAGAACCGCCGCAAATGGCAGGGCATCATTAAAGCTGTCGAAGGCGAAATGATTACGGTGACCGTCGAGGGTAAAGACGAAGTGTTCGCGCTGAGTAATATTCAGAAAGCGAACCTGGTCCCCCACTTTTAAAAGTCCGGATTGAGGCTAACCAGGATGAATAAAGAAATCTTAGCTGTTGTAGAAGCCGTTTCTAATGAGAAAGCCCTGCCGCGCGAAAAAATCTTCGAGGCGCTGGAGAGCGCACTGGCCACTGCAACCAAGAAAAAATATGAGCAGGAAATCGACGTGCGCGTCAGCATCGATCGCAAAAGCGGCGATTTCGATACTTTCCGCCGCTGGCAGATCGTTGAAGAAGTAACGCAGCCGACGCGCGAAATCACGCTGGAAGCTGCCCGTTACGAAGATGAGACCGTCAATCTCGGCGATTTCGTTGAAGATCAGATTGAATCAGTAAAATTCGATCGTATCACTACGCAGACCGCTAAACAGGTTATCGTACAGAAAGTACGTGAAGCCGAGCGCGCGATGGTTGTCGATCAATTCCGCGAGCAGGAAGGCGAAATCATCACCGGCGTGGTGAAAAAGGTTAACCGCGACAATATTACGCTCGACCTCGGCAACAATGCTGAAGCGGTGATCCTGCGTGAAGATATGTTGCCGCGTGAAAACTTCCGTCCAGGCGACCGTATCCGCGGCGTGCTGTATGCTGTACGCCCGGAAGCGCGCGGCGCTCAGCTGTTCGTCACCCGTTCCAAGCCGGAAATGCTGATCGAACTGTTCCGTATTGAAGTGCCGGAAATTGGTGAAGAAGTCATTGAGATCAAAGCAGCGGCCCGCGATCCGGGTTCACGCGCTAAAATTGCAGTGAAAACTAACGATAAGCGTATCGATCCTGTTGGCGCCTGTGTCGGCATGCGCGGCGCGCGCGTTCAGGCTGTTTCCAGCGAGCTGGGCGGCGAACGCATCGATATCGTACTGTGGGACGACAACCCGGCGCAGTTTGTGATTAACGCCATGGCGCCTGCCGATGTCGCCTCAATTGTGGTGGATGAAGATAATCACACCATGGATATCGCCGTAGAAGCTGGAAATCTGGCTCAGGCGATTGGCCGTAACGGCCAAAACGTACGTCTGGCTTCACAACTGAGCGGTTGGGAGCTGAACGTGATGACGGTCGATGATCTGCAGGCGAAACATCAGGCGGAAGCGCACGCCGCTATCGATGTCTTCACCAAACACCTGGACATCGATCAAGAGTTCGCCACCGTGCTGGTCGAAGAAGGCTTCTCCTCCCTGGAAGAGTTGGCGTATGTGCCGATGAACGAGTTGCTGGAAATTGAAGGCCTGGACGAAGAGACCGTAGAAGCACTGCGCGAACGTGCGAAAAATGCGTTGACCACCCTGGCGCTGGAGAAGGCTGAGAGCCTTGGCAACCGCGAACCTGCGGACGATCTGCTGAACCTTGAAGGTGTGGATCGCGCTCTGGCCAATAAACTGGCGGCAAGAGGTGTTTGCACGCTGGAAGATCTGGCTGAGCAGGGTGTCGACGATCTGACAGATATCGAAGGCCTTGATGACGAGAAGGCCGGCGCTTTGATTATGGCGGCGCGTAATATCTGCTGGTTCGGCGATGACGCGTAATAACAGGAAGGAACAGCATGACAGATGTAACCGTAAAATCGCTGGCCGCAGAGATACAGACTTCAGTGGAACGCCTGGTACAGCAGTTCGCTGATGCAGGGATCCGTAAGTCTGAAAATGACTCTGTGACCCAGCAAGAAAAAGAAACCTTACTGACGCACCTGAATCGCGATAATGGCAGCCCGTCAGGCAAATTAACGCTGCAGCGTAAAACGCGCAGTACCTTGAATATTCCTGGCACCGGGGGTAAAAGTAAGTCGGTGCAAATCGAAGTCCGCAAAAAGCGCACCTATGTAAAAGAGGATGCTGAGGCTGAAAAAGCTAAAGCTGAGGCAGAAGCGCAGGCGCAGCGTGAAGCGGAAGAACAGGCTCGTCGTGAGGCGGAAGAGAAAGCCAGGCGCGAAGCAGCGGAAAAAGCGAAGCGTGAAGCCGAAGAGCAAGCCAAACGCGAGGCCGCGGAAAAGGCTAAGCGCGAAGCAGCGGAAAATGAGAAAGTGAGCAACCAACAAACCGACGATATGACCCGGGCCGGCCAGTCTGATAAAGCCCGCCGTGAAGCCGAAGCCGCAGAGCTGAAGCGTAAAGTGGAAGAAGAAGCCCGCCGTAAGCTGGAAGAAGATGCGCGCCGTGTTGCTGAAGAAGCACGCAAACTGGCCGAGCAGAAAGCAGGCGACTGGGAAGTAAAACCAACCGAGAGCGATGACGCTGACTACCACGTCACCACGTCTCAACATGCCCGTCAGGCTGAAGATGAAAACGACCGTGAAGTTGAAGGCGGCCGTAGTCGTACTCGCACGGCAAAAGCACCGCGTGCACGTAGCAAAGGCAATAAGCATTCGGAAGCGAAAACCGATCGCGAAGAAGCCCGTGCGGCCATTCGTGGCGGTAAAGGCGGCAAGCATCGTAAAGGCAGCGCGCTGCAGCAGGGCTTTAACCGTCCGGCTCAGGCCGTTAACCGTGACGTCATCATTGGCGAAACCATCACCGTTGCGGAACTGGCTAACAAAATGGCGGTTAAAGGCTCACAGGTCATCAAAGCAATGATGAAAATGGGCGCCATGGCTACCATCAACCAGGTCATCGATCAGGAAACTGCCCAGCTGGTCGCGGAAGAGATGGGACACAAAGTGATCCTGCGCCGCGAGAACGAGCTGGAAGAAGCGGTAATGAGCGATCGTGATACCGGCGCTGCTGCTGAATCCCGTGCGCCTGTAGTTACTATCATGGGACACGTTGACCATGGTAAAACCTCGCTGCTGGACTATATTCGCTCTACTAAAATCGCCTCTGGCGAAGCGGGCGGCATTACCCAGCATATCGGTGCTTACCACGTTGAAACCGATAACGGCATGATCACCTTCCTCGACACCCCGGGCCACGCCGCGTTTACCGCGATGCGTGCGCGCGGCGCGCAGGCGACGGATATCGTGGTGCTAGTTGTTGCGGCGGACGACGGCGTGATGCCGCAGACCGTTGAAGCCGTTCAGCATGCGAAAGCGGCTGGCGTGCCGGTTGTGGTTGCCGTTAACAAGATCGATAAGCCTGACGCCGATCCGGATCGCGTGAAAAACGAACTGACTCAGTACGGCATCATTCCAGAAGAGTGGGGCGGCGAGAACATGTTCGTTAACGTTTCTGCGAAAGCAGGTACTGGCGTTGACGATCTGCTGAACGCGATTCTGCTGCAGTCTGAAGTACTTGAGCTTTCAGCAGTTCGCGCCGGCATGGCGAGCGGCGTGGTTATCGAATCCTTCCTGGATAAAGGTCGTGGTCCGGTGGCTACCGTTCTGGTGCGTGAAGGCACTCTGCATAAAGGCGACATCGTACTGTGCGGCTTTGAATATGGCCGTGTGCGCGCGATGCGTGACGAGATGGGTCATGAAGTCACCGAAGCGGGACCTTCCATTCCGGTTGAGATTCTGGGCCTTTCCGGCGTACCGGCGGCAGGTGATGAAGCGACCGTAGTTCGTGACGAGAAGAAAGCGCGTGAAGTTGCGCTGTATCGTCAGGGCAAGTTCCGCGAAGTCAAACTGGCGCGTCAGCAGAAATCGAAGCTGGAAAACATGTTCGCCAATATGAACGAAGGCGACGTGTCCGAACTGAACATCGTTCTGAAAGCCGACGTACAAGGTTCTGTCGAAGCGATTTCCGACTCCCTGCTGAAGCTGTCTACTGATGAAGTGAAAGTGAAGATCGTGGGTTCAGGCGTGGGTGGTATCACCGAAACCGACGCAACGCTGGCCGCGGCTTCCAACGCTATCATCCTGGGCTTCAACGTCCGTGCCGACGCTTCTGCGCGCCGTGTTATCGAAGCGGAAAGCCTGGACCTGCGCTACTACTCGGTCATCTATAATCTGATCGATGAAGTGAAGGCGGCGATGAGCGGTATGCTGGCGCCGGAATACAAACAGCAGATCATCGGCCTGGCCGAAGTGCGCGATGTGTTCAAATCACCGAAGTTTGGCGCGATTGCTGGTTGTATGGTTACCGAAGGCGTGGTTAAACGTCATAACCCAATCCGTGTACTGCGTGACAACGTGGTTATCTATGAAGGCGAGCTGGAATCCCTGCGTCGCTTTAAAGATGACGTCAACGAAGTGCGTAACGGCATGGAGTGTGGTATCGGCGTTAAGAACTACAACGACGTTCGCACCGGCGATATGATCGAAGTCTTCGAAGTGATCGAAATCCAGCGTACCATCGAATAACGATCGCATCGCAAGTGGCATTTGGGAAGCTCGGCGCTTCCCCTAACTGAGCCCCGCCCTGTCTGGTCGGGGCTCAGCCATTATCAGGAGAAATAATTATGGCGAAAGAATTTGGTCGCCCGCAGCGCGTCGCACAAGAACTGCAAAAAGAGCTCGCGATGATCATTCAGCGGGAAATTAAAGATCCGCGCGTAGGCATGATGGTGACCGTCTCTGGCGTGGAAGTCTCACGCGATCTGGCTTATGCCAAAGTGTTTGTTACCTTTCTGAATGACGAAGATGCCAATTCCATTAAAGCAGGCGTAAAAGCGCTACAGGATGCATCAGGTTACATTCGTTCGCTGCTCGGCAAAGCGATGCGTCTGCGTATCGTGCCTGAACTGACCTTCTTTTACGATAACTCGCTGGTTGAAGGGATGCGCATGTCCAACCTGGTGACTAACGTAGTGAAAAACGACGCTGAGCGCCGCGGACCGGCGGAAGAAGACGACAAGGAGGAGTAATGAGCCGTCCTCGTCGTCGCGGCCGCGATATTCATGGCGTGCTGCTGCTGGATAAGCCGCAGGGACTGTCCTCCAATGACGCTTTGCAAAAAGTGAAGCGTATCTTCCGTGCGAACAGAGCGGGCCACACCGGCGCGCTGGATCCCCTGGCGACCGGCATGCTGCCTGTCTGTCTGGGAGAAGCGACAAAGTTTTCCCAGTATCTGCTGGACGCCGATAAGCGTTATCGCGTGATTGCCCGCCTGGGCGAGCGTACCGACACCTCGGACGCGGACGGGCAGGTTATCAGCGAGCGGCCTATCGCTTTCAATCAGGCGCAGCTTGACGCCGCGCTGGAAAGCTTTCGCGGCGAAACGCAGCAGGTGCCGTCGATGTATTCGGCGCTGAAATATCAGGGCCGCCCGCTGTATGAATATGCGCGTCAGGGCATCGACGTGCCGCGCGAAGCACGCGCCATCACCGTTTACGAGCTGCAGTTTATTCGCTGGCAGGATAACGAGCTGGAGCTGGAAATTCACTGCTCTAAAGGCACCTATATCCGCACCATTATCGACGATCTGGGCGAGAAGCTCGGATGCGGCGCGCATGTCATTATGCTACGTCGCCTACAGGTCGCGCGCTATCCCATCGAAAAAATGGTCACGCTCGATCAGCTTTACGCGTTGCAGGGCGAGCCGGGCGATTTGACTCCAGAAGCGCAGGCGCAGCTGGACGCGTTGCTCATGCCGATGGACAGCCCGGCGTCGGATTATCCGGAAGTGAACCTGAGCGAAACGGCCGCAGGCTACTTCAGACAGGGGCAGCCGGTGCAGGCCGCCAACGCGCCGCGCGACGGTCTGGTGCGCGTAACCGAAGGGGAAGCGCGTAAGTTTATCGGCATGGCGCAAATCGCCGAAGATGGCCGCGTGGCGCCCCGCCGTTTGGTAGTAGAATATTCTGCCTGAGTCATTTGCACTCATCTCAGCCTGAGAGTAGAATAATGCGGCTTTACATGGGGTCGCTGAATTAGAGATTGGCACCCTGACATTCATCATTTAACTGGAGTTCATTATGTCTCTAAGTACCGAAGCTAAAGCAGAGATCGTTGCTAAATACGGTCGTGGCGCTAACGACAGCGGCTCAACCGAAGTTCAGGTTGCTCTGCTGACTGCTCAGATTAACCACCTGCAGGGTCACTTCTCTGAGCACAAAAAAGACCACCACAGCCGTCGCGGTCTGCTGCGCATGGTTTCCCAGCGTCGTAAGCTGCTGGATTACCTGAAGCGTAAAGACGTTGCGCGTTATACCAGCCTGATCGAAAGCCTGGGCCTGCGTCGCTAAGTCTCAACGTGCTGTTTTATGGCGCTCGCGCGAGAAGGACAGCATGGTGCAAGTTTCGTAAAAAAGGGGGCCTCCGGGCCCCTTTTTTCAAGCAAGCCGCAGCAATCCATAGCAAACTATTGTATTGTTGCAGTATGTGATCTTCACTTGCAGAGGTTCGCGCGGCTAATGAGAAACCTTCTCCCAACGGGCGTAAGGTTTGTCATTAGTCGCGAGGATGCAATGAAGGTTGAAACCCCACAGCAGGCCGTTTAGTTGGGCCTGCTTTGACGTAAAGGAAGTTATTTTGCTGAATCCGATTGTACGTAAATTCCAGTACGGTCAGCATACCGTGACGCTTGAGACCGGTATGATGGCGCGTCAGGCTACCGCGGCCGTTATGGCCAGCATGGACGATACTGCTGTATTTGTAACCGTTGTTGGTCAGAAAAAAGCGAAACCTGGTCAGGACTTCTTTCCGCTGACCGTTAACTATCAGGAGCGTACCTACGCTGCTGGCCGTATTCCAGGCAGCTTCTTCCGTCGTGAAGGCCGCCCAAGCGAAGGCGAGACCCTGATCGCGCGTCTGATTGACCGCCCGGTTCGTCCGCTGTTCCCGGAAGGCTTCGTGAACGAAGTGCAGGTTATTGCGACCGTTGTGTCCGTTAACCCGCAGGTTAACCCGGATATCGTTGCGATGATCGGCGCCTCTGCCGCGCTGAGCCTGTCCGGTATTCCGTTCAACGGTCCGATCGGTGCTGCGCGCGTTGGTTATATTAACGATCAGTATGTGCTGAACCCGACTTCTGACGAGATCAAACAGTCTCGTCTGGACCTGGTCGTCGCGGGTACTCAGGGCGCGGTGCTGATGGTGGAATCCGAAGCGGATATCCTGACCGAAGAGCAGATGCTGGGCGCAGTGGTATTTGGCCACGAGCAGCAGCAGGTTGTGATCGAAAACATCAATGCGCTGGTCGCCGAAGCGGGCAAACCGCGTTGGGACTGGCAGCCTGAAGCCGTTAACGAAGCGCTGAATGCGCGTATCGCCGCGTTGGCGGAGTCTCGCCTGAGCGACGCTTACCGCATCACAGAAAAACAGGAGCGCTATGCTCAGGTTGATCTGATCAAATCTGAAACTATCGCTGCGCTGCTGGCGGAAGATGAGTCGCTGGACGAAGGCGAAATCAGCGATATCCTGCACGCTATCGAGAAAAACGTGGTGCGTAGCCGCGTTCTGAACGGCGAGCCGCGTATCGACGGCCGTGAAAAAGATATGATCCGCGGTCTGGATGTTCGTACCGGCGTACTGCCGCGTACGCATGGCTCCGCGCTGTTCACCCGTGGCGAAACGCAGGCGCTGGTCGCCGCGACGCTGGGCACCGCGCGTGACGCGCAGAGCCTTGACGAGCTGATGGGGGAGCGTACCGACAACTTCCTGTTCCACTATAATTTCCCTCCGTACTCCGTAGGCGAAACCGGTATGGTGGGCTCACCGAAGCGTCGTGAAATTGGTCACGGCCGTCTGGCGAAGCGTGGCGTTCTGGCCGTTATGCCGAAAATCGATGAATTCCCGTACACCGTACGCGTGGTGTCTGAAATCACCGAATCCAACGGATCTTCTTCTATGGCTTCCGTTTGCGGCGCTTCTCTGGCGCTGATGGATGCGGGCGTGCCGATCAAAGCGGCCGTAGCCGGCATCGCGATGGGTCTGGTGAAAGAGGGCGAACGCTATGTCGTGCTTTCTGACATCCTGGGCGACGAAGATCACCTCGGCGATATGGACTTTAAAGTTGCCGGTAGCCGCGACGGTATCACTGCGCTGCAGATGGATATCAAAATCGAAGGCATCACCCGCGAAATCATGCAGGTGGCGCTGAACCAGGCTAAAGGCGCGCGTCTGCATATCCTGGGCGTCATGGAGCAGGCTATCAGCACGCCGCGTGGCGATATCTCTGAGTTCGCACCGCGTATTCATACCATCAAGATCAATCCGGACAAGATTAAGGACGTGATTGGTAAAGGCGGTTCGGTCATCCGTGCGTTGACTGAAGAGACCGGCACCACGATCGAAATCGAAGATGACGGCACCGTGAAAATCGCGGCGACCGACGGCGACAAAGCGAAGCATGCGATTCGTCGTATCGAAGAGATCACCGCTGAGATCGAAGTCGGCCGCATCTACAACGGCAAAGTAACCCGTATCGTCGACTTCGGCGCCTTTGTGGCTATCGGCGGCGGTAAAGAAGGTCTGGTCCACATTTCTCAAATCGCTGACAAGCGCGTTGAGAAAGTGACCGACTACCTGCAGATGGGTCAGGAAGTGCCGGTTAAAGTGCTGGAAGTGGACCGTCAGGGCCGCGTGCGTCTCAGCATCAAAGAAGCTTCAGAACAGCAGCCGCAGGCGGAAGCGGCAGCCGCTACCCCTGAAGCAGAGTAAAAGCGCGTTCGACATTGAGCCCTCCTCCAGAGGAGGGCTGTTTCGTTGCGAGGGCGGGAATCCTTGTGCATGGCAGGCGGATGACAGGATGTACATCCCAATGTTGGTATTCGGGAGTGGGAAATGAAGCCTTTTTTGCGCTGGTGTTTCGTTGCGACAGCTATCACGCTGGCAGGATGCAGCAACTCAAATTGGCGTAAGAGCGATGTGCTGGCGGTTCCGCTACAGCCAACTCTGCAACAGGAAGTGATCCTGGCGCGCATGGAACAAATTCTTGCCAGTCGCGCCCTGACCGATGATGAGCGTGCACAGCTATTATATGAACGCGGAGTGTTGTATGATAGCTTAGGTCTGAGGGCATTAGCGCGGAACGATTTTTCGCAAGCGCTGTCTATAAGACCAGATATGCCTGAAGTATTTAATTATTTAGGTATATACTTAACGCAGGCGGGCAACTTTGATGCCGCCTATGAAGCGTTTGATTCTGTACTTGAGCTTGATCCAACTTACAATTATGCGCATTTAAACCGTGGTATCGCCCTCTATTACGGCGGTCGATACAAGTTAGCGCAAGATGATCTGCTGGCGTTTTATCAAGACGATCCTAACGATCCGTTCCGCAGTCTGTGGCTTTATCTCGATGAACAGGAGATAGACGCTAAACAGGCCAGGGTGATGCTGAAACAGCGTTACGAGAAGGCGAATCGCGATCAATGGGGATGGAATATTGTCGAGTTCTACCTTGGCGACATCAGTGAAAAAACGCTGATGGAACGTCTCAAGGCGGACGCAACGGATAACACCTCGCTCGCTGAACATCTCAGTGAAACCAACTTCTATTTAGGTAAGTACTACCTAAGTCTGGGGGAGAAGGATAACGCGGAAGCGTTATTCAAACTGGCGGTTGCTAACAACGTACATAACTTCGTTGAGCACCGATACGCATTGTTGGAACTGGCGCTGTTAGGCCAGACACAAGACGATTTAACAGAATCTGACCAGCAATAGCTGACGAACACCTGAGTCCTTTTTTGAAAAAATGTCATCATCTTTCGGGGTGACGGCTTTTTTGTTCGTCAAAACATCTAATTTGAGCCGGTTCACATTTTTCAATGAAAATGATTGCATATTTTCAGGACGAGTTATGTAGACTGGCCGCCGTAATCTAAGAGGCACTTGTACTACATGACTGATATCCAAACCACTTTCTCCGACCTGGGTCTTAACGAATCTATCCTCACCGCTCTGAATGACATGGGCTATGAGAAGCCGTCTCCGATCCAGGCCGCCTGTATCCCGCATCTGCTGGAAGGCCGCGATGTGCTGGGTATGGCGCAAACCGGTAGTGGCAAAACCGCAGCGTTCTCCTTGCCGCTGCTGAACAATATCGACAGCGAATTGAAAGCGCCGCAGATTCTGGTTCTGGCGCCGACGCGTGAGCTGGCGGTTCAGGTTGCAGAAGCCTGCAACGATTTTTCTAAACATATGCGCGGCGTAAACGTGCTGGCCCTGTATGGCGGTCAGCGTTACGACGTGCAGCTGCGCGCGCTGCGTCAGGGACCGCAAATCGTGGTCGGTACGCCGGGTCGTCTGCTTGACCACCTGAAACGCGGCACGCTGGATCTTTCTAACCTGCGCGGCCTGGTGCTGGACGAAGCGGATGAAATGCTGCGCATGGGCTTTATCGAAGACGTAGAAACCATCATGGCGCAGATCCCGGAAGGTCATCAGACCGCTCTGTTCTCTGCCACCATGCCGGAAGCGATTCGTCGCATTACGCGTCGTTTTATGAAAGATCCGCAGGAAGTGCGCATCCAGAGCAGCATCACTACGCGTCCTGACATCAGCCAGAGCTACTGGACCGTCTGGGGCCGTAAAACGGATGCGCTGGTGCGTTTCCTGGAAGCTGAAGACTTTGATGCGGCGATCATCTTCGTTCGCACCAAAAACGCGACGCTGGAAGTGGCTGAAGCGCTGGAGCGCAGCGGTTACAACAGCGCCGCGCTGAACGGCGACATGAACCAGGCGCTGCGTGAGCAGACTCTGGAGCGTCTGAAAGATGGCCGTCTGGATATTCTGATCGCGACTGACGTTGCGGCACGTGGTCTTGACGTGGAGCGTATTAGCCTGGTGGTTAACTACGACATCCCGATGGACTCAGAATCCTACGTTCACCGTATCGGTCGTACCGGTCGTGCTGGCCGCGCCGGTCGCGCGCTGCTGTTCGTGGAAAACCGCGAACGTCGTCTGCTGCGCAATATTGAGCGCACCATGAAGCTGACCATCCCGGAAGTCGAGCTGCCGAACGCAGAACTGCTGAGCGCCCGTCGTCTGGAGAAATTCGCCGCTAAAGTACAGCAGCAGCTGGAAAGCAGCGATCTGGAGCAATACCGCGCGCTGCTGAGCCAGCTGTCGCCGGAGAGCGATCTGGATATGGAAACGCTGGCGGCCGCGCTGCTGAAAATGGCGCAGGGCGAACGCCCGCTGATTCTGCCGCCGGATGCGCCGCGTCCTCAGCGTCGTGAATTCCGCGAGCGTGATGACCGTCGTGACGATCGTCGCGGCAGCCGTGAAATGCGTGGCGAGAGCCGTGAAGGCGGCGAACGTCCGCGTCGCGAGCGTCGTGACGTTGGCGACATGGAGCTGTATCGTATCGAAGTGGGCCGTGACGATGGCGTTGAAGTACGTCATATCGTGGGCGCTATCGCCAACGAAGGCGATATCAGCAGCCGTTACATCGGTAACATCAAGCTGTTCGGCACTCACTCAACGATCGAACTGCCGAAAGGCATGCCGGGCGAAATCCTGCAGCACTTCACCCGTACGCGTATTCTCAACAAACCGATGAATATGCAGCTGCTGGGCGATGCGCAACCGCGTGAGCGTGGCGAACAACGTGCCGATCGCGGCGGTGAGCGTCGTGGCGGCGGTCGCGGCAGCTTTGGCGGCGAACGTCGCGAAGGTGGCCGTGAAGGCGGTCGTCGTTTCAGCGAGCGTCGTGAAGGCGGCCGCAGCGGCAGCTTCAGTCGTGAAGGCGGCAACAGCCGTGGTCCGCGTCGTGAAGAAGGTGCTGGCGCAGGCGCCGGTGCAGTGCGCCGTCGCGATTACTAATCGCTTAGCGTAAAAAATAAAAAACCAGCCGCAAGGCTGGTTTTTTATGCCTGTTATTCAGGCCGCGCAGAAATTATCAGAGCGCCTGAGACGCCTGCATCGCCAGCTCAAAAGAGCGCAAACGCGCCTGATGATCGAAAATCTGCCCGTTGACCATAATCTCATCCGCCTGCGTTTCACGTATCAGCGCCGCCAGGCCATGCTGAACCTTGGTGCTGTCGCCCACGATCGACATGCTTAACGCCTGCTGAACGCCATACTGCTCGGATGGCGACCAGAGGTTGTCCATGTTTTCCACCGGCTTCGGCAGCGGGCCCGGCTTACCGCGGCGCAGGTTGATAAACTGCTGCTGCATAGACGTGAACAGGAAGCGCGCCTCTTTTTCGCTGTCGGCGGCGACGATATTGACGCATACCATGGCGTAAGGCTTATCAAGCCGTTCGGAAGGCTGGAAATTCTCACGATACATATGCAGCGCCTGGAACAGCAGGTCGGGCGCGAAATGCGACGCGAAAGCGAACGGCAGACCCATTTTCGCCGCCAGCTGCGCGCTGTAAAGACTGGAGCCCAGCAGCCAGACCGGTATCTGCAAGCCAAGCCCCGGCACCGGCTGCACCGGCAGTTCCGCATCTTTATCCGCATCGAACCAGGCAATCAGCGTTTCCACATCTTCCGGGAAACTGTCGATCATGCCGGCGTTGCTGTGATGACGACGTAAGGCCATCATGGTGCGCTGATCGGAGCCCGGCGCGCGTCCCAGTCCGAGGTCGATACGGCCCGGATAGAGCGACTCCAGCGTGCCGAACTGTTCAGCAATCACTAACGGCGCGTGGTTGGGCAGCATAATGCCGCCGGAACCAAGACGCAGCGTAGTGGTATTCGCCGCCAGATAGCCGATCAGCACCGACGTTGCGGCGCTGGCGATGCCGGTCATATTGTGATGTTCTGCCAGCCAGTAGCGATTAAAGCCCAGTCTTTCCGCCTGCCGCGCCAGCGAAAGCGAGGCGTGAAAAGCGTCACGCGGTGTGGCCCCCTGCGGAATAGGGGCCAGATCGAGTACTGACAGGGGAACGTTTTTTTTCTCAGACATATCTGCTCACTTTGTTGGCTGTAGTGCGGACGCGGCAGTTGCCCGTCGACGTTACAGAAAAACATGCGCCTACTTTACCGTATTGCAGTTTTAGCAGAGTAGCCAGAATATGCCCTGAGAGCAAAGCGGCTTGCGAAGAGTAAGGCCAGCGTAACGTAAGAAAAACGGCGGTTCAGAGAGCGATCCGCCGCTTTGTGACATCAGGACTGAAGCGCCATGCCAGCCAGTTTGCGCCAATAGCCGTTGCAGTCGTTGCGTTGCGCCATCATCAGCGGCGCCTGGCCCTGTTCATTTGCGCGGAAGCGGTCAATCAGCGCCAGCGTCTGTTTGTTTTCCGGCGACAGACGAACCACATCGACCAGGCCGTGCATGCTGGTCAGGTCATTGCCGAGGTTATAACAGTAGCCGCTCATGGTCTGGATGCCGTTCAGCACGAAAACCTGTTGATCCTCCTGCGACAGCACGCGGCGGCCCTGCGGATAGTTAATGCAACAGGTTTCGCACTCATCTTTAGGCTTGTTTTCCGAGCGCGCGGTAAAGCAGCGCGCCGACAGCGCCAGCGGCAGATGGCCATAAGCCAGCACTTCGGTTTCAAACTTGCCGTGGATGCCTAATTCGTCGCACTGCTGCTGAATGCCCAGCAGCCAGTCACGCGACAGCTCGACCGGCATGCACCAGCGCGTCATGCCAAGCCGCAGCAGCATACGCAGCGTCATTGCGTTATAGCAGTTAAGCGCATGGCCCACGACGAACGGCAGTTTCTGCTCCGCCGCCATATTAACCGTGCCGAGATCGTTCGCCTCGATAAGAAATTCGCCGTTGTCGACGTAGCGTTTAATTTCCTGTAGCTCAGAAGTGGATTGCACCAGCGCCAGTGTGCTGAACACCACCTGTTTGCCGCTTTCCTGCAACAGATGGGCGAACTCAAGCCATTGCGGAAAGCGAGTGGCCCGGCGCTTGCTGCATACTGACTCGCCCAGATAGACGATCTCCGCGCTGCTTTCTGCGGCGGCCTGATAAAAATCAGCCAGCGTTTCCGTCGGCCAGTACCAGAGCACCGGCCCTAAAGAATATTTCATCACCTTTCCTTATTGCCATTTGCGGTGGTAGGCGCCCAGCGTGGTTTGCGTGCCTTCCGACAGCGAACCCAGCTCCGTCATCCAGCTCTCCTGAACGGCGAAGGCGGAAGGATTCGCTTTGCAACGATCTATAGCCTGGCGCCAGATGCGCGCGACCTGGGCGACATAGGCTGGGCTGCGCTGGCGACCTTCGATTTTCACCGAGGCGATATTGGCGGCCAGCAGCTCCGGCAGCAGCTCAAGCGTATTCAGGCTGGTAGGCTCCTCCAGCACGTGATAGCGCTGTCCGTCGACCTGATAGCGCCCTTTGCATAAGGTGGGATAGCCAGCGTTTTCATTGAGATCGTAACGATCGATCAACACCTCGTTCAGGCGCGACTCCAGCCCGGACGGCGTCTGCTGCCAGCGTACAAAGCGCGCGGGCGAGCAGGCACCGACGGTATTCGGCGATTCGCCGGTCATCCAGGAGGAAAGATAGCAGCGTCCTTCCGCCATAATGCACAGGCTGCCGAAGGCGAAAACCTCCAGCGGCACCGGGGTATTCCGCGCCAGCTGGCGCACCTGATGTATGGAAAGCACGCGCGGCAGCACCACGCGCGCGACGTCGAAATGCTGATGATAGAAGCGGATCGCTTCCAGGTTCGTAGCCGATGCCTGTACTGAGACATGGCGCTCGATATGGGGATAGCGGCTGGCCGCATATTCCAGCATCGCCAGATCGGCGATAATCAGCGCGTCGGCGCCGATGTCGGCGGCCATATCGATGGCGTTCTGCCAGCGGATAAAGCCATTGGGATGCGCGAATGTATTGATGGCGACATGCAGTTTGCGCTGATGCTGATGCACAAAGCGCGCGGCCTCTTTCAGCCGTTTATCGGTAAAGTTCAGACCGGCGAAATGACGCGCGTTCGTGTCATCTTTCAGACCGATGTAAACTGCATCCGCTCCATTTTCGATCGCTGCCTTCAGCGCGGGCAGGTTGCCCGCCGGGCAAAGGAGTTCCATGACATATCCTGTCAGCAATAAATACTTGCGCCCGAGTGTAGACAAGCTCAGCGCGAGAAATTTTGATTTAAGGCAGCGAATGGCGTATTGATCGGGTAAGTGTTGCTGAATTGTTCAACTTGATGTGTGATTTATTGATCCAGCCACCCAGGGAAAAATAGCGCTGTGGCAAAATAGTGCTTATTTGTTTTGAGGAGTGAAAACTGTGTTAAATATGCTTCGCGCTCAGTGCGTTAATCAGGGACCGCGCCTGCTGCGGCTGCCGGTGCGGTACACGCCGTTTGCGATGAAAAAAATCCTGCTACAGCAGCTATTAAATATGCAGTTTCGTCATGCGCTGGCGGAAGGTGAGTTAGACTTTCTGCAGGGGCGCTGGCTGGGCATTGAGATTCAGGACATCGCATTGCGCTGGGCCGTTACGCTGGAAAACGGCGAGCTGGCGATCGACAATCGCGATGAGGCCGACGTCTGGTTTCGCGGCAATGCCAACGATCTGCTGCTGGTCGCCGCGCGTAAAATCGACCCGGACACGCTTTTTTTCCAACGCCGCCTGGTGATCGAAGGTGATACCGAGCTGGGGCTGGAAGTGAAGAATCTGATGGATGCGATCGAGCTGGAACATATGCCAGCGCCGCTGCGCATTGGGTTAATGCAGCTGGCTGACTTTGTCGAAGCCGGCCTGAACGAGGACGCGAAATCCCCGGGAGATCGCGCAGGTGTTTCATGTTAATTCGTACCGAAATAGGGGTGGACGCCGCCGGAATAGACAGCCTGCTGCGCCGCTGCTTTCCTGGCGGGGCCGAAGCTGATCTGGTGCAACGGCTGCGTGAAGATGGCCAGTTGACGCTGGGCGTGGTAGCGACCGACGATGAAGGACAGGTATTGGGCTATGCGGCCTTCAGCCCGGTCACGTTGCAGGAGGAAGATCGCAACTGGGTAGGGCTGGCGCCGCTGGCGGTTGACGAGAGCGTCCGTCGCCAGGGCATTGGCAAACAGCTGGTTTTTGAAGGGCTCGATACGCTTAACGAATTTGGCTATGCGGCAGTCGTGGTGCTGGGCGATCCCGCCTGGTTCGGCCGTTACGGCTTTGAACCGGCGGCGCGTCACCAGCTGCGCTGCGCCTGGCCGGGCACGGAAGCGGCGTTTCAGGTCTATAAGCTGGCGGACGATGCGTTTGTCGATGTGAGCGGCGAAGTGCAATATTCAACGCACTTTAACCGTTTCTCTCGCTAAGCCACGCCAGCAGCGAGACGGGCTGGCTGGCGACCAGCCTGAGCTTTTCCTGCCGTGACAGCTGTTTAACCTGATACTCCAGGCGGGAAGCCATCGCCCGATCGCCCGCTTCGCAGGTCAGCAGCAGCTCCAGCGGGCCTTTTCCTCGCAGCGCTTTTGCGCCGGTGCCTTTCTGATGCTGTTGAAAACGGCGCGGCACATTATTGCTGATGCCGGTGTAAAGCAGGCCGGCGGCGGTGCGTACAATATAGAGCTGCCAGCGCGCAGCGGTGGTTTCACTCATGTTCATAACCCTGGTTGCGATCGGGGCATTGTAGCGGCATCCACCATCGTGCGTCATGAGCGGCCAGCATTTTATTACCGGAGAGCGGGTTGTCTGACGTTAGCGCAATAGTACGTTATTTAAAAAAGCAGCATGTGCTGTCGCTGTGTTGTCGTGATGATGATGCGCTCTGGTGCGCCAACTGTTTCTACGTTTTCAATGAGGCGCGCATGGCGTTCTGGATTATGACGGAGACGGAGACGCGGCACGGCGCGCTAATGGCGCAGCAGCCGCAGGTGGCCGGCACGATAAACGGTCAGCCTAAAACGGTAATGCTGATTAAAGGCGTACAGTATCGCGGTGAGGCGCATCGCCTTTACGGCGAACAGGAAAGTGCGGCGCGTGCCGCCTACTGCCGACGGTTTCCCGTGGCGCGCGCGGTTTCTGCGCCCGTCTGGGAGATCAGGCTGGATACGTTAAAAATGACTGATAACGCGCTGGGATTCGGCAAGAAGCTGCAATGGTTGCGGCAGAACGTCTGAGGCGCGGCGGAAAGCTGTGCGGCAAATCAGGGCCGCACAGCCGAGCGGCTTTTAGCTCATATTCAGAATGCGCAGTGATTCCTGATTAAAGGCGGGCAGATCTTCCGGCGTTCGGCTGGTCACCAGCTTATCATTATCCACCACCACTTCTTTATCATAAAAATCCGCGCCGGCGTTCTTCAGATCGACCGCAATCGCTTTTACGCAGGTCATCTTACGTCCTCGCACGCCGTTCGCGCTGATCAGCAGCTGCGGGCCGTGACAGATAGCGAAAATCGGCTTGCCGCTGGCGACAAACTCTTTGGTAAAGTTCACGAAGCGATCGTCGCCGCGCAGGCTATCCGGCGAATGGCCGCCAGGCAGCAGCAGCGCATCAAACTCCGCCGGGCTGACGTGGTCGATATCTTTATCTATTTTTACCTGAGCCTTTCCCTGCTTGCCCGTTACCGTTTTACCGGCTTCCATTTCGATGGTCACAACTTCATGGCCCGCTTTGGTATAGGCTTCTGCAGGGGAGGTAAATTCAGAGTCTTCAAATTCATCGGTAATCAGTACCGCTATTTTCTTGCTCATCTTTATCCTCCTGTATGTGTGGAACTACTGGTTAAGCCTGGTTGAGTATGCTGAAAAATCAAATCCTCACCGGCAACATCTCTGCTAATCTCAGCTTCAGCAGACTGCTGTGCCTCAGCGCAGCGCGCGTCGAAGGGGAGGGAAGATGAGTCGGATATTGTTAACCGGAGCCAGCGGTCTGGTGGGAAGCCACCTGCTGCGTATGCTGATTGCGGAGCCGCGCGTCAGTGAGATCGTTGCGCCCACGCGTCGGCCGCTGCCGCCCATGAATAAAGTGATTAATCTGGTCGAGGAAGATCTGACGGACGTATTGCGACCGCTAAAGCTGCCCATTGATATCGTGTTTTGCTGTCTTGGCACCACGCGCAAGCAGGCGGGCAGCAAAGCGGCCTTTGTGCATGTCGACTATACGCTGGTGGTGGATAGCGCCATCGCCGGGCAGCGGCTTGGCGCAAAGCATATGCTGGCGGTGAGTGCGCACGGCGCCAGCGTTCGCTCGCTGTTCTTCTACCGGCGGGTCAAAGGCGAAATGGAACGGGCGCTACGACAGCAAAACTGGCCGCGTCTTACGCTCATTCGTCCCTCGCTGCTGCTGGGCGATCGTCAGCAGCCGCGTCCGGGGGAAGATTTCCTTGCGCCGCTGTTTAAGCTGTTGCCCGGCAACTGGCGCGCGGTCGCGGCGAAAGATGTCGCCGGCGCGCTGATGCGCGAGGCGTTCTCTCCCTCGCCCAGCGACGTAAATATCATTGAATCGGCGGCTATCCCCCGACGCTCGTTAATAAAATAAGTGAATAAAAGCCAACCTGTATTCATTTCTTCGCGGCCTGCCCGAAATATTATTCACCCCTTTCCACGGTCCAGGTCGCTACGTTATTCAGGTTGCATGCGCGTCCATTATGTCGCCAATCTCGTCTTCATTAACTGGCGCGTTGACGCTGTTGTGGAACTGATTCAGCGCAGATAGTGAATCACCTGGTTGCTGCTGCCGCGCCAGACCAGCGCGGGGTCTTTCAGGGCCTGGACAAATTTACCGTCTACCAGCACATCCAGCTCGGCGACCACTTTACGCTGCGCGGCGCTTAGCGCCGCCAGCGTATAGCCGGTCCACATCCAGATATCCTTTCCTGGGCAGTCGCGGCGCACGCGGCGCACCAGCCGCAGCACATCCGGCACGTTGGCCGGATGCAGCGGGTCGCCGCCGGAAAGCGACAGCCCCTGACGCGGAATACGGCGATCGTTCAGATCGCCGATCAGCTGCTCTTCCATTTCGATGGTAAACGGCACGCCGGAGTTAAGTCGCCAGGTGCGCTGGTTATAGCAGCCGGGGCACTGATGCTCGCAGCCGGCGACAAACAGCGTACAGCGGGTGCCGGGGCCGTTTACGACATCGACCGGATAGTACTGATGTATGTTCACAGGTGTTTTACCCGCCGTTTCACCTCTTCCTGTTTCCCTGCGTTAAACGGTCGCGCGTCGGGGCTGCCGAGATAGCCGCATACCCTGCGCGTTACCGATACCCGTGCCGGATCGTGATTGCCGCAGGCGGGGCAGGTAAAGCCTTTACTGGTGCAGTCGAACTCGCCGGTAAAGCCGCATTCGTAACACTCGTCGATAGGCGTATTGGTGCCGTAATAGGGAACGCGGTCATAGCTGTAATCCCAGACATCCTCCAGCGCTTTCAGGTTGTGCTGCAAATTGGGATATTCGCCGTAACAGATAAAGCCGCCGTTGGCGATAGCCGGATAAACCGCCTCGAAATCGAGCTTATCGTACGGGTTAACCTTTTTCTCTACGTCGAGGTGGAAGCTGTTGGTGTAGTAACCTTTATCGGTTACCCCTTTCACCTGACCGAACTCAGCGGCATCCAGACGGCAGAAGCGATCGCAGAGGTTTTCACTGGGCGTGCTGTAGAGGCTAAAGCCGTAGCCGGTCTCCTCTTTCCACGCATCCACCGCCTCGCGCAGGCGGGTGACAATAGCGACCGCCCTGGCGCGCAGCGTGTCATCGTCATAGAGATGCGTTTCGCCGCCGCTCAGGGCGTTAATGGTTTCATGCAGGCCGATATAGCCCAGCGAGATAGAGGCGCGGCCGTGGCGGAAGATCTCCGCCACATTATCATCCGCCTTGAGCCGCACGCCGCAGGCGCCTTCCATATAAAGAATCGGTGCCACGCGCGCTTTGGTATGCTCCAGACGGGCAATGCGCGTCATCAACGCTTTTTTGGCGAGCTCTAAACGTTCATCCAGCAGCTGCCAGAAACGCGCTTCATCGCCGCGCGCCTCCAGCGCGATGCGCGGCAGGTTCAGGCTGATGACGCCGAGATTATTGCGTCCGTCATGCACCTGTTCGCCATTTTCTTCCCAGACGCCGAGGAAACTGCGGCAGCCCATCGGCGTTTTAAAGGAGCCGGTCACGCTGACCACACGGTCGTAGTTAAGAATATCGGGATACATGCGTTTGCTGGCGCACTCCAGCGCCAGCTGCTTGATGTCGTAATTAACATCGCCAGGACGGCGGTTCAGCCCTTCGCGAATGGCGAAGACCAGTTTGGGGAAAACGGCGGTTTTACGATTCTTGCCCAGCCCGGCGATGCGGTTGCGCAGAATAGATTGCTGAATCAGGCGCGCCGCCCAGCTGGTGCCGAGTCCGAAGCCAAAGGTGACGAACGGCGTCTGGCCGTTGGCGGTATGTAGCGTATTAACCTCATACTCCAGCGACTGAAAAGCGTCGAAGCACTCTTTCTCCGTGCGTTCGCGCGCGTAGCGCTCGCTTTCGGCAATCTGCCACTCCTGCGCCACCGCCAGATGTTTCTCGTAGCTGGCCTCGACAAACGGCGCCAGAATTTCATCGATGCGGTTAATGGTGGTGCCGCCATAAATGTGGCTGGCGACCTGCGCGATAATCTGCGCCGTCACGGCGGTTGCGGTAGCGATGGATTTCGGCGGCTCGATTTCCGCATTGCCCATCTTAAAGCCGTTGGTCAGCATCCCTTTCAGATCGATCAGCATGCAGTTAAACATCGGGAAGAAGGGCGCGTAGTCGAGATCGTGATAGTGGATTTCGCCGCGCTGGTGGGCACGCACCACGTCGCGCGGCAACATATACTGCTGGGCATAATGTTTCGCCACGATGCCCGCCAGCAGATCGCGCTGGGTAGGGATCACCTTGCTGTCTTTGTTGGCGTTTTCGTGCAGCAGCGCAGGGTCGCTTTGCTCCACCAGGCCGCGGATCGCTTTGCTCAGCTTGCCGCGCTGTTCGCGCGCCAGATCCCGGTCATGACGGTATTCAATATACTGGCGCGCCAGCTGAGGATAACGTCCCGCCATCAGCAGATCTTCTACCGTCTGCTGGATCTCATGAATATCCACACGATCGCGGCTGCACATTTTTTCGCTGACCTGCTGCGCGACCGTCACGCAGTAAGCATCATCTTCAACCTGAGCGGCGCGCGCTGCAGCGCGAATAGCCTCAGCGATGCGCTGTTGATCAAAGGGTACCTGACAGCCGTCCCGTTTTACCACCGTCGTTGTCACCACCGATCTCCTTCGACGTCATTACTATATGTAGATTTGGTGGTAAATAGTAAACGCTATATATGGTGTTTTCGCCTTATTTAACCCTTCTTTTATTGATGCAGGACAAAGATCGCGGAGGGCGGCTGAAAAATTAAACGAAGAGGGGAAAGCGGGGTGTTTTATCGCCTCCCAGGGTTGAGAAAGGAGAGAGAAAAGGCGTTGGGAAGGCTGCTCATTCACCTTTTTCCGCCTCGGCTTTCAGCAAATCCAGCGTCATCAGCAGGCCATAGCGCGCCAGACCGGGATCGTCAGGCAGCACCAGCAGCGTATCCGCCAGGGAGGCCAGCGGATCGGTGGCCGTAGTCAGCGCAATCACCGGAATATCACGGGCGCGCGCCTGTAACGCGGCGTTGCGTATAGCCGCACCCGACGGTCCAATAGCGAGCGCCAGCAAGAGCTGGTCCCTTTCCAGCATGGCGACGCTCATGCCGATCAGCGCCGCCTCCTGGCAAAGCGTAGACATCAAGCCCTGCGCCATGAGCTGATGCTGCACCTGCAGGCCGAAAATCGCCTCGCTGCCGCCGTTTGCGACGATGGTCACGCCGCGCGCCTGACCCAGCAGGCGGGCAGCCTGAGCGTAATGCGCAGGGACGTTTTGCTGTAACTGCTGGTGCAGCGCCTGTTGAACTGTCGCCAGCCGCTGCTCGCCTGCGGAAGAGGGCATGGCCGCGGCGGGAGACGACAGGTAAGGGGAATGACTGGCGGAGGCCTGGGCCAGCTTCATACGCAGCTCGCGGATATCTTCGCAGCCTACCGATTTTGCGAAGCGGGTAATGGTCGCCGGGCTGACGCCCGCATAGCTCGCCAGCTGCTCAATGGTGGCGGAGGCGGCGAAATTGACATCATCCAGTACCGCACGCGCGACGCGGCCTTCCTGCTGGCTGAGCTCATTCAGACGTTTACGAATCTGAAACAGAATATCGTTGAAATCTTCGCGCCCAATCGAGCGGGCGAAACGCTTCAGCGTTTCAGCGCTGACGCCAGCATTCACCGCTACTTTCTCCAGCGAGGAAGACATGGCGTAATCGAGATCGCCGGTAACCGCAGGCGGCACCTGACCATCCGGGTCGCCGGGATGATTGAGCGAACGCAGCTGCTGCATAAAATCATCCAGATCGCGGCAGCCGACGGAGCGGGCGAAGGCGGAAAGGGTGTCGGTGCTGACGCCAGCCCGCAGCGCCAGTTGCTCAAGGGTCGCGCTGCCGGAAAAGCGTAAATTATCCAGCACAAAGCGCGCCAGACGTGATTGCGGGCGGGGCAGCGTATTCAGGCCGTTCTCAAGTTGCCAGACAAGATCCATAACGGTTAAGGCTCCTGCAAACCGGATGGGATTATCATAACCGCCATCCTGCTGTGAAAATAATTTTCATGGCTATTTTTTCGATCTGGATCGGATTTTTAATTTAAATTTATGAAATAAAAAGATAAAAAGTTAAACAGGTAATTTTACGTCATAAATAATTGCCATGGCGATCACAGCTATGAAAATTATTTTCAAAAAATGATCTTCCTAATGTCTTATTTATCAAACAGTTAATAAATCCAGCTAAAAAACGATGACGGCGGGGTATTTACAGCGTCAATTCTCTCTGGCTTATATTTGAGCAAATCTGAACGGGAGAAACACGATGCATATTGTCCTTTGCTGTGCGGCAGGCATGTCCACCAGCATGCTGGTGTCGAAAATGAAGGCGGAAGCGGAGAAGCGTCAACTGGCGGTGCGCATCGACGCCGTACCGGTCGCGGAATTTGAACGTATTATCGATGACGCCGATATCGTGCTGTTAGGGCCGCAGGTGCAGTTTGAGGCGTCGCGCCTGACCGCCATCGCCGCGCCGCTGGGCAAACCGGTCGCCGTTATCAACATGATGGATTACGGCACGATGCGCGGCGATAAAGTGCTTGATACCGCGCTGGCCCTGATGCCGTCCTGATTACGTCGGCGTTCCGCCGACATTTTACCCATTATCGAAGCAAACGCGTCCAGGCGACGTGCGGCTTGCTGCATGCGAATTTTGGTACGGGAGGAAGGGATGGAGCTGGAAAACCTGATTATGGAACTGCTGGTTCATGCTGGCAGCGCGCGCAGTCATGCGCTTGCGGCGCTGCGTCAGGCGCGGGCCGACGATTTTGACGCGGCGGAAACGTCACAGCAGGCCGCCCGGGTGGCGATCGGCGCGGCGCACCGTCTGCAAACTGAACTGATCGGCCTGGACGAGGGCAGCGGCAAACTGCCGGTCACGCTGATCGTCGTGCATGCGCAGGATCATCTGATGAACGCGATGCTTATTCAGGATCTGGCGGCGGATATCATCGCGCTCTATCGCCGCCTCCCTTACGCAGGAGAACAGTATGCTTAAAATTGCGGTTATCGGCGGCGGCAGCAGCTATACCCCCGAGTTGATGGAAGGGCTTATCCGCCACTATCAGCAGGTGCCGATCACAGAGCTGGCGCTGATGGATGTCGAAAGCGGACGGCAAAAGGTGGCCATTATCGCCGACCTGACGCGCCGTATGCTGAAACGTCACGGTATGGAGCAAGTACAGGTCAGCGTCCACTTTGAACTGGACAGCGCCATTGAAGGCGCCGCCTTTGTGCTGACGCAGCTGCGGGTCGGCCAGCTGGCGGCGCGCGCGGCGGATGAGCGGCTTGGTCTGAAATATCAGATGCTGGGCCAGGAAACGACCGGCGTTGGCGGCTTCGCTAAGGCGCTGCGCACCATTCCCGTGCTGCTGGAGGTGGCGCGTAAAGTCGAGGCGCTGGCACCCGACGCTTTTATCATCAACTTCACTAATCCTGCGGGGATCGTGACCGAAGCGGTTTCGCGCTACAGCCGGGCGAAAATCATCGGCCTGTGCAATGTGCCGGTCACCATGCACCATATGATCGCCGATATGCTGCAGGCACCGCACGATCAGGTAAAGCTGCGCTTTGCCGGGCTGAACCATATGGTCTGGGTGCATCAGGTAATGCAGCAGGGCAGGGATGTCACCGATCAGGTGATTGAGATGCTCTGCGCCGGACATGCGCTCTCGATGAACAATATTCAGGAAGTGCCCTGGCCCGCCCATTTCCTGCGCGCGCTCAACGCGATTCCCTGCCCCTATCACCGTTACTTCTGGCAAACCCGCGCCATGCTGGCGGAAGAGATCGAAGCGGCCGCTGCAAAAGGCACGCGCGCGGAGCAGGTGATGAAAGTTGAAGAGGAGCTGTTTCGGCTTTATGCCGATCCGCAGCGCGATCGCAAGCCGGAGCAGCTTAATTTCCGCGGCGGCGCTTTCTACTCGGAGGTGGCGGTCGATCTGATCCGCAACATTCACACCAATAGCGGTCGGGAGATGGTGGTGAACTGCCGCAACAACGGTGCTATTCAGGGGCTGCCCGACGATGCCGTGGTGGAAACCAACTGCCTGATCGACGCGCTGGGCGCGCACCCGCTGGCGTTTGGCCGCCTACCGCCGGCCATGAACGGCTTGACGCAACAGGTAAAAGATTTCGAGCGCCTGACGATCGAGGCGGCGGTGCATGGCGATCGACGCAGCGCGCTGCTGGCATTGATCGCTAATCCGCTGATCGGCGACCTGAGCGTCGCCGACGATCTGCTGGCGGAAGTGCTGGCGATCAACAAAGCCTGGCTGCCGCAGTTCGCGTAAGCAGGCGCAGGCTGCTAACCATCATCTCGTTCTACGGGAGGGGAAACTATGACTGGCAAGAGATCGTTGATAGAGCGTTACGTGCTGCCCGCGGCGCTTAAGGTCGCCGGGCAGAAGCATGTGTTGTCGGTGCGTGACGGCATCATACTAAATATGCCTTTTATGCTGATCGGCTCATTCTTTTTGATATTCGCTTACCTGCCGATCCCCGCCTGGGCGAGCATGATGGCGGGGCTGTTTGGCGATGCCTGGCGCGATAAGCTGCTTTATCCGGTGAAGGCGACCTACGACATCATGGCGATTATCTCCAGCTTCGGCATCGCCTATCGCCTGGCGGAGAAATACCGCACTATCGATCCGCTGACCAGCGGGGCGATGGCGCTGGTGGCCTTTATCATGACCATTCCGCAGCATACGCTGTTCGCGCCCGTAGAAGGCGCGGCGCAGCAGATCGTGGACGGCGTGATCCCGATGAACCTGGTCGGCAGTCAGGGCCTGTTCGTGGCGATTGTGATTTCGCTGATGTCGACGGAGATTTATCGTTTTATCAGCGGGCGCAATCTGGTTATCCATATGCCGGAAGGGGTGCCGCCAGCGGTCGCTAAATCTTTTCTCGCGTTGATCCCCGGCTTCTGCGTGCTGGCCGTGGTACTGCTGCTGCGCCTGGCGGTTGAGGCGTCGCCCTTTGGCGATATCAACACCATGATCAGCACCATTATCGGCATTCCGATGCATCACGTTGGCGGAACGCTGCCGGGTATGATCTTCTCGGTGATCCTGATTGGCGTGCTCTGGACGCTGGGGCTGCACGGCGACGCCATCGTGCTGGTGTTTATTCAGCCGGTCTGGCTGTCGAACATGACGGAAAACCTGGAGGCGTTCCAGCATAACCAGCCCGTTCCGCACATCATTACCCAGCAGTTCTACGATCTCTGGATTGCGCCGGGCGGCACGGGCGCGCTGCTGGGGCTGGTGATTTTTATGCTGCTGCGCAGCCGCAGCGTGCAGATGAAACAGCTGGGTAAAATCGCCGCGCCAGGCGCGCTGTTTAATATCAGCGAGCCGATGGTGTTCGGTATCCCGCTGGTAATGAACCCCTGGTTTTTCCTGCCGTTCATTCTGACGCCGGTGGTGCTGGTGCTGGTCACCTGGACGGCGATGTCGCTGGGATGGGTGGCGCCGCCTGCGGGGATCGCTTTGCCGTTCACTACGCCGATCTTCTTCAGCGGCTACCTCGCCACCGGCGGCCATATTTCCGGCAGCGTGTTGCAGGCGGTGAATCTGGGTATCTCAATGGTGATCTACTATCCCTTCTTCCGCGCCTGGGACAATTTAAAATGGCGTGAGGAGCAGGAGGCGATCAGCAGCGCTGAAAAAAACGCGGCCGAAAGCGGTCTGGTTGCTGGCGGAGAGCGTCAGGCCCGGATATAAGTCGGCAGAGGCTGCGGTAAGAAAAACGGCGCGCCGGTTGACCGACGCGCCGATAACAGAGCTAGTGGTTTTTCTTCTGGTACCACCAGACGGCTTCCCAGGGACGCAACATCATCTCGCCAGGTTCCGCTTTGGCGTCAGGGTAGTTGCTCATCAACACTTCCCAGCTGTCGCCAAAGTTCTCTTCCGGGTGCCAGCTTTGCGCTTCCCGGCTGAAGTTGGCGATCACTACCAGCGTTTCGCCTTCATACTGACGACGATAACACCACAAATAAGGATGCGACGGCAGCAGATCGAGATAGTCGCCCCACGTCAGGATTAAATAGCGCTTACGCAGCTGAATCAACTTCTGATAGGCGTAAAAAATCGAATCAGGATCGGCTATCGCCGCTTCCGCATTGATGGTTTCATAGTTGCGGCTCATGCCGATCCAGGGCGTGCCGACGGTAAAACCGGCGTTTTCGCTGGCGTCCCACTGCATCGGCGTACGGCCGTTATCACGCGATTTACTGGCGAGGATCGCCAACAGATTTTCGCTGTCGCGGCCCTGCGCGCGCAGCTCGGCGTACATATTGTGGCTTTCGATGTCGCGGTAATCGATGATACGGGTAAAGCCGGGGTTGGTCATGCCCAGCTCCTCGCCCTGGAAGATATAGGGCGTGCCCTGCATGCCGTGCAGCACCATCGCCAGCATCTTCGCCGACTGTACGCGATATTCGCCGTCATCGCCCCAGCGCGACACTACGCGCGGCTGATCGTGGTTACACCAGAACAGCGCGTTCCAGCCCCGGTTATGCATGCCTTGCTGCCAGTGGGTGAAAATTTTCTTCTGCGCCACCAGATCCAGCGGCGTTAACGTCCACTTCTGACCGTTCCAGAAATCAACCTCGACATGGTCGAAGCTGAACACCATCGACAGCTCATCGCCCTCCAGCGAGCCATATTGCTGGCAGTGCTCCAGCGTGGCGGAAGACATTTCGCCCACCGTCACCAGCTCGCGCGGTCGGAAGACGTCGCGGCTCATTTCGCGCATATATTCATGAATGCGCGGGCCGTCGGTATAGAGACGCAGCCCGTCGCCATCGGGATCGTCAGGAAAATCCTGATGCTTGGAGACCAGGTTAACCACGTCGAGACGCAGCCCGTCGATGCCGCGATCGGCCCAGAAGTTGACGATCTGCTTCAGCTCGGCGCGGACGTTCTCGTTTTCCCAGTTCAGGTCCGCCTGCTCCGGCGCCCACAGGTGCATGTAGTACTGGTTGCTCTCTGGGTGCCAGCGCCAGGCAGAGCCGCCGAACTTCGACTTCCAGTTATTCGGCGGTTCGGTCGGCGTACCGTCGCGCCAGATATAGTAATCGCGGTACGGGCTTTCCGGGTTCAGCGACTCGTGAAACCAGTGGTGCTGTGTTGAAGAGTGGTTAAACACCATATCGAGGATAACGCGCAGCCCGCGCTTGTGCGCCTGTTCAACCAAATGGTCGAAATCGCTCATCGTGCCGTAAGCGGGATCGATGGCGGTGTAGTTCGCCACGTCGTAGCCGTTATCAACCTGCGGTGAAATATAAAAAGGCGTGAGCCAGATCGCATCGACACCCAGCAGTTTCAGGTAGTCCAGACGCTGAATCACACCGGCCAGGTCGCCTGTGCCACTACCGGTCGTATCCTGAAAACTTTTGGGATAGATTTGATAAATGACGCCGTTCTGCCACCATGGTGGAGTTTTATTCATTGCTCAATCCTGATTGCTTATTGGGGCGCAAATGCCCGCCCGTTTTATAGAAAGTGTCTTCATTTACACACTCAATAAGGTTAGCTACTCCTTGCGAATCCGAAACGTTTAACGTGACGGAATTCACTGAAAAACGCAGTTTTCCCTAACAGACGGAGCGGCGGCATCGCCGTCACAGCACGGTTTTCATTATCTTCGCTTTTTAACGCGGAGTGGGTAAATCTGTTTTGACGGATGTTGCAAAAATTTACCGTGCTCCAGGATTTGCCCCGCCGTTATCTTGTCCGCTGTAATGAAATGTGATTAATGGAATTTTTACACGGTTTCCGATCCGCCATGATAAAAGGACCTCGCCATGTCGCTGCGTCATACCGTTTTTACCTTGCCTCTGCTGTTTTCCTGTTGCTTTACCGTTTTCGCCGACCCTGTCCCGCTGCCGCTGATGCCCTGGCCGCAGCAGGTAGAGCAGCCGCCGACCGGCGGCCGGCTGGCGCTGACGCCGCAGCTTCAGCTGCATATCGTCGGCGATCTTCCTGAAGGCGCCGAGGCGCGCTGGCGTGAACGCATCGAACGTCAGACCGGCTGGACGCTGCTGCCCGATACCTCCTCCGCTGCGCCGACGCTTACCGTGCGCGTCGCCAGGCAGGTTGATGCGCTGCCGCAGCTGGAAAGCGATGAAAGCTACCGCCTGGTGGTTAACGGCACGGGCGCGACGCTCAGCGCACCCACGCGTTTCGGCGCCTTGCGCGGTATGGAAACCTTGTTGCAGCTGGTGCAGAACGACGGCGAGGGCGCTTTTATTCCTTTCGTGACCATCAACGATCGTCCGCGCTTTCCGTGGCGCGGCGTGTTGATCGACTCCGTGCGTCACTTTATTCCCATTGAAACCATTAAGCGCCAGATCGACGGCATCGCCGCCGCCCGCATGAACGTCTTTCACTGGCATTTGACGGACGATCAGGGATGGCGCTTTGCATCTTCGCACTATCCGCAGCTGCAAGAGAAGGCCAGCGATGGGCTGTTCTACACGCAGCAGCAGATGCGCGACGTGGTGCGTTACGCGGCGGATCGCGGCGTACGCGTGGTGCCGGAGCTGGATATTCCTGGCCACGCCTCCGCTATCGCCGTCGCGATGCCGGAACTGATCGCCGCGCCGGGCCCTTATCAGATGGAGCGCGGCTGGGGCGTATTTAAGCCGCTGCTCGATCCGTCGAACGAGGCGGTATATCGCGTTATCGATACGCTGGTGGGCGAGATGGCGGCGATCTTCCCCGATCCCTGGCTGCATATCGGCGGCGATGAGGTGGATGCGCAACAGTGGAACGACTCACCGCGCATTCAGCAGTTTATGCGTGAGAAAGGGCTGGCCGACAGCCATGCGCTACAGGCCTGGTTTAACCAGCGGGTCGAGAAAATTCTTGAAAAGCATCAACGGCGTATGGTCGGCTGGGATGAGATCTGGCATCCCGATCTGCCGAAGTCGATCCTGATCCAGTCCTGGCAGGGACAAGATGCGCTGGGCGGCGTGGCGAAACAGGATTATCGCGGCATTCTCTCCACCGGATTTTATCTCGATCAGCCGCAGTTCGCCTCTTATCACTACCGCAACGAGGTCTGGCCGACGGCGCTAAACGATGTCGACCGCATCAGGGTGGACGAGCGCGCCCAGAGCTGGCAGTTTACGCTGCCGCGCCTGAAGGGCAGCCCGGTAAAAGGCAGCTTTACTCTGGTGGAAGGAAAGTCGGGCTGGCGCGGGTTTATCGATTTCGCCGGCAAGTCGCGGCGTCTGGTGCAGCAGGTAACCTGGCTGTCGCCGCAGGAGGTCACTTTCAACGTCGACAGCTGGATGGGGCCGCTGCAACCGGTCGTCACGCTGCAACAGAACCAGCTGACGGGCTATTTCCGCGTGGGCAACGTCCGCTATCCGGTAACGGGAGAGCGCCTTGCCGCCACGCCGCAGGGCATTGAACCGGCGGTGCCGAACGCGACGCAGCTACAGGCCAACCTGAAGGGCGGCGAAGCGGCGCTCTGGGGAGAAAATGTCAGCGCCGGGGTGCTGGATATTAAACTGTGGCCGCGCGCTTTCGTGGTCGCCGAGCGGCTCTGGTCAGCGCAAAACGTCACGGACGAAGAGAATATGTATCAGCGGCTGGCGGCGGTCGACCGCTGGTCGGCGGTATCGGTGGGATTGCAGCAGCATACTCAGGCGTTGACCGGCATGATGCGTTTAGCCAACCGCACCGATGTCGTGCCGCTGCAAATTTTCGCGCAGGCGCTGGAGCCCGCGCACTATTACACTCGCCAGCATCTGAAATTCCAGGCGGGACACTATACGCTGGCCGAGCCGTTGAACCGGCTTGCGGACCTGTTGCCCGCCGAGAGCATGTCGGTAAGAAGGCTGACGCAGCAGGTTGACGCGTTGATCGGGAATCGCGGCAGTCAGCAGGCGGCGCAGGCGATCCGTCAGCAGCTGACGCAGTGGCGAGACAACGTGCCGCAGGTCGCGCCGTTACTCGACGCCAATTATCAGCTTAAAGCGCTGCGGCCAGTGGCGACGCAGATCGCGACGCTTAGCGATATGGGGATGACGCTGATCAATGCATGGGAAAACGGTCAGCGCATCCATGCGGAGGCGATCGGGAAGATGCGCGGTCAGCTGGACGCGGCGGCGCAAACGCAGGATGAACTGGTCATTGCGCTGGTCAGGCCGCTGGAAATACTGCTGCGCGCCGTGGCGTCAGAAAAGCGGTAAAAGCGGGATAGCCGTTAAACAAGTGAGCAGGCTGCCGCAACCGGCGCGGCAGCCTGGCGTTTTAGCGACGAACGGCGATCGCTTCGATTTCGATTTTCACATCTTTCGGCAGACGCGCCACTTCTACGCAGGAGCGGGCCGGGAAAGGCGCGCCGTGTTCGCTGAAGAAGGCTTCATAGGCGGCGTTAACGGTAGCGAAGTCATTGAGATCTTTCACGAACACGGTGGTTTTCACGATATCGCTGACCTTCAGTCCGGCCGCTTCCACGATGGCCTGAACGTTTTCCAGCGACTGACGCGCCTGCGCCGCGACGTCATCAGCGACCGCGCCGGTTTTGGGATCGACCGGAATCTGGCCAGAGGTGATGATCATGCTGCCCAGATCAACGCCCTGAACGTACGGACCAATGGCGGCTGGGGCTTTTTCCGTGCTGATTTCGCGTGACATAAATTCTCCTGATTAGTGGCATGTTGCGAGGCGGGCGGCCTGCCCGCCGTATCGCCCCCATTATAGGGAGACGAAAAGTGATTACCAGTTCGCCAGCACCACCTGATGAGCGAACTCTTTCTCGCAGTATTTACACTTCAGTAGCACCGACTCGGCGCGTTTTCTTACCTGAAAGCTGGAGCAGACCGGCTCGCTGCGGCTGATGCAGTTGCTGTTAGGGCAGGTCAGCACACGCTCAATGCGATCCGGCAGCGTCGGCACGATTTTAGCGACCACGTTGTAATCATCGATGCGGTTAACGGTGGCGTGCGGCGCATAGACCGCCAGCTGGTTGATCTGATCGTCGGTTAAAAAGGTGTTCTCGATCTTGATGAGATCTTTCCGGCCCAGCGCGCCGGAAGGCAGGTTAAGCCCGATAGTGATGCGCTGATCGGTTTCCGTCAGGCGGAACAGCGTCAGCAGCTTAAAACCGATCTGCGCCGGGATATGATCGATCACCGTACCGCGCTTGATCGCTTCAACCTGGAGTTTATCTTGCATCATCTTCTCTTCTCCTTACAGAACCGGATCGCTGTTCAGCACCAGCGCCAGCAGCGCCTGACGTGCGTAAATGCCGTTGCCGGCCTGCTGGAAATACCAGGCGTGCGGCGTTTTATCCACATCGGTGGCGATCTCATCCACGCGCGGCAGCGGGTGCAGCACTTTCATATTGTCGCGCGCGCCCTGCAAACCGGCGGCGCGCAACACGAACTGGGCTTTGACGTTGGCGTATTCGGAAGGATCGAGACGCTCTTTCTGCACGCGCGTCATATAGAGGATATCCACATGCGGCACCACCTCTTCGATACTGCCGTGACGGCTCCATGGAATATTCCGCTCATCCAGCATATCGGTGATGTAGGCGGGCATCGCCAGCGCTTCCGGGGCGATAAAGAAGAAGCGGTTGCCCTCGAACTTCGCCAGCGCCTGAGTCAGCGAGTGAACGGTGCGGCCATATTTCAGGTCGCCGACCATCGCCACGTTGAGGTTGCTGAGACGGCTTTGCGTTTCCTGAATAGTGAACAGGTCGAGCAGCGTCTGCGTCGGATGCTGGTTGGCGCCGTCGCCGGCGTTCAGCACCGGAATGCTGCCGGAAAATTCGGTGGCGAGGCGGGCCGCGCCCTCCTGCGGATGGCGCATCACAATGGCGTCGACGTAGGTGCTGATAACGGAAATGGTGTCGGCCAGTGTTTCGCCCTTTTTGCCCAGCGAGGTATTGCTGCTGTCGGAGAAGCCGACCACCGCCGCGCCCAGGCGCTGAATGGCGGTTTCAAAAGAGAGGCGCGTGCGCGTCGAGGCTTCAAAAAAGCAGCTGGCGATCACTTTATGCTTCAGCAGCTCCGGCTGTGGATTCGCTTTCAGGCTGGCCGCCGCGTGCAGCACCAGCTCCAGCTCTTCGCGGCTGAGATCGTTAATCGAAATAATATGCTTGTGATACAGCGGATTCATGCGTCGCTCTCCTTCAGGCGTGCCGGATTAAGGACGAAAAAAAAGCCCCTGCAATGAGGGGCTTTTACGATCGGTCGCTGACGGAAGGAAACAGGCGCCGCGCCTGCGTTCAGGCGTGATTGAGCGATGCTTATCGTGGTGCTCAGCGGCATAGGTCCTCCCGGCAAATTGTCGGGCATTATACGCAATCAGCTTTCTGCTTCAAGCAAAAATCGCGTAGAGGTTAACCGTTTGCGTTACGCTGTCGGCGCGGGTTTCGTCAGCGTAGCGACCATCACCGCTTTGATAGTGTGCAGCCGGTTTTCCGCCTGATCGAAGACGATACTGTGCGCCGATTCGAATACCTCGTCGCTCACTTCCATGCCGCCGTGCAGGTCGTACTGTTCCGCCATCTGTTTGCCGAGCGTGGTCTGATCGTCATGGAAGGCGGGCAGGCAGTGCAGGAACTTCACCTGCGGATTGCTGGTAAGCCGCAGCATCGCCATATTCACCTGATAGTCGTGCAGCAGGGCGATGCGCTCCTGCCAGCGCTCTTTCGCCTCGCCCATCGATACCCAAACGTCGGTATAGATAAAGTCCGCCTGCTGCACGCCTTCGGCGATATCCGCCGTCAGGGTGATTTTGCCGCCGTTCTGGCTGGCGACGTTTCGGCACTCCTCAACCAGATCCGCTTCCGGCCAGCAGCTTTGCGGCGCCACCAGACGCAGGTCGAAACCCATCAGCGCGGCGGCCTCCATCAGGCTGTTGCCCATATTGTTGCGCGCGTCGCCAACATAGGCCAGCGTCATGGCGCGCAGCGATTTTTGCGGCAGATGCTCCTGCATGGTCAACAGGTCGGCCAGCAGCTGCGTCGGATGAAACTCATCGGTCAGGCCGTTCCAGACCGGTACGCCAGCGTGCTGCGCCAGGGTTTCCACTACCGCCTGGCCGTGGCCGCGATACTGAATGCCGTCATACATGCGGCCCAGCACGCGCGCGGTATCTTTAATTGACTCTTTATGGCCGATCTGGCTGCCGCTGGGGCCAAGATAAGTCACGCGCGCGCCCTGATCGTAGGCGGCAACTTCGAAAGAGCATCGGGTGCGGGTCGATTCTTTTTCGAAGATGAGCGCGATATTCTTGCCCTGTAGCTGCGGAATCTCCTCGCCATTTTTTTTCGCGATTTTTAATTCAGCGGCGAGCGCCAACAGCGCGTTGATTTCAGCAGGGGTAAAGTCGAGCAGCCTGAGGAAATGACGTTGGTAAAAGTGGCTCATACAGCGCTCCTTGTTCTGTAACAAATGAATTAAAATTCAATCTAACCGTATGAATATGCATTTTCAACCCTGAGTGCAATAAACTTTTGCTTTTGTGTAGTGGCGCGGAGTGCAGTGTGGGAAAATAATCACATTGTTTGCCACACACTGAGGAACCCATCATGGCATATGAAGAATTACTGGAAGAGCAGCGCGAAGAGACCCGAGCGATTATCGAAGAGCTGCTGGAAGACGGTAGCGACCCTGATGCGCTCTACACCATTGAGCATCACCTCTCCAGCGACAGCTTCGACGCGCTGGAAAAAGCGGCGGTCGATGCGTTCAAGCTGGGCTATGAGGTCACCGACCCGGAAGAGCTGGAGCTGGAAGATGGCTCAACCGTGATGTGCGTGGATATCCTGAGCGAACTGGCGCTGAACCCTGAACTGATTGACGCCCAGGTTGAGCAGCTGGTTATTCTGGCCGGCAAACATAATGTGGATTACGACGGCTGGGGCACCTATTTTGAAGATCCCGATGCGGAAGACGAAGATGAAGAAGGCGAGGGTGACTACCTCGATGACGACGACAACGGCGTTCGTCACTGATCTTCCGCCGTCTGACCATTGATCCGGCGCGTCGCTGTTGTTCGGCGCGCCCTTTAACCGTAGCTATGCCATGAATTACGCCGATCTTCTTGCCCCTGTTCATCAATTTCTGCACTGCCGCACGCCGCAATCCTGGATCGAGGAGGCGCGCAAACCTGAGAACCTGACGCTGCTGCTGACCGACCATCTGGTTTGTGAACTCAAAGCGGCCCAGACCGCCGTCTGGCTGATCCGTAAATATGTGGCCGATAAGCCGAGCGGCGACGCCATCCTGGCCTGGCTCCAGCCCTATGAAGCTTTTATCTTTCGCGAAGATCCCGACAGCGGCTTTATCGAGGCGCATAAAAACCTGTCGAAGCGCATTATCGCGCGCAACGATATCCCCTGGGGCGACGAGCTGCTGGATAAAATGGTGCTGCTGATTAAAGAAGAGCTGCACCATTTCTATCAGGTTTGGGAAATCATGCAGGCACGCGGCATTCTCTATCAGAAAATCACTGCCAGCCGCTATGCCAAAGGGCTAATGCGCGAAATCACCACGCACGAGCCGGAAACGCTGGTGGATAAGCTGATCTGCGGCGCCTACATTGAAGCGCGCTCCTGCGAACGTTTCGCCAGCCTGGCGCCGTTTCTTGATGAGGAACTGGCGAAGTTTTACGTCTCGCTGCTGCGTTCCGAAGCGCGTCACTATCAGGACTATCTGGCGCTGGCGGCGCGCATCGCGCCCTTTGACATCAGCGAGCGCGTACAGCAAATCGGCGCGGCGGAAGCGCGCCTGATTCAGGCGCCGGACAGCGAGCTGCGTTTTCACAGCGGCGTGCCGGACTGGACGAATCAGTAAACCATTCGCTCCCGGAGGAAAACGGCTGGGAGCGAAGCCGCTATCAGCAGAACTGTAACCGACCGAAAAAACGCCAGTACCAGAACGCCAGTAATAATATGGAGAGCAGCATCAGATAAAGTGCGCGATGTTTGCGGCACAGGCTGAACCAAAGAAGCGGCAATATCATCAGTAGCGTCAAAGGCGCGGTAAAATCACGGCTGTCATCGACGACCAAATACTGCATAGCATCACATACCGTGTTTATTCCCTCGTCGCCAATATATTGCTCTTCTTTGAAGTAAGAGAGATATGCGATGTTAAAAAAGCAAAAGCCGCTGTAAAGCAGGGCTAAGCAAAGTTTCTTCCAGTTCATTTTCCCTGCCCCAGTATTCTTTTTAACGTTTCTTTTTTTTTCTACAATACGTCTGCCATAAGACTCTAACTTCAGCAATCGCTACGCCAGCTAATAATATGGCTGGAATTTTTTCCTCCTGCGCTATTTTGATTACCCTGCTTTTGTTATATACCAGCCAGGCGGCTTTATATGCCCACAAATAATTTTCCCCAGTAAGAAAACGTCGGTTATTAGGCAAAAACCAAAACCGCATGAAATCTACCCCGTTCCAGTGAGGGAAACCTTCCTCATCAACTTTACAAAACATATTCATAGCGCCTCCCTGGCATAATGCATACGTGCTAACTTTCACTGACTGTTTACTGTTAGGTCAATAATCGTTCTATCCACGCGCCGACAATAAAAAAGGCGCTTACAGCGCCTTCAGCATTCTGACCTCGCAGTCGACGTGGCCGGTACAGCCCAGCGGCCCGTCGATATGTTCAAAGCCGAGCTTCTCATACAGCCGAATCGCCTGCGTCAGGCTGGCGGTGGTTTCCAGATAGCAGCGCTTAAAGCCGCGTTCGCGGGCGAAATCGAACGCCTGCTGCGCCAGCTGCCATGCCACGCCCCGGCCACGCAGCTGCGGCAGAAAATACATCTTTTGCAGCTCACAAATATCCGGCGCGCTGCATTGCAACGGCGCAATTCCGCCGCCTCCTGCTACCTTGCCGTCCAGCTCGATAATCCAGTAGGCGCTGTTTGTTTCGCTGTAAAGCTCAAACAGATGGTCCAGGTTCGGATCGGAAACGGTATAGCCTTTATCGGCGGTCAGGCCGAATTCCGCCGAAACGTGGCGGATAACCTGGGCGATATGCGGATTATCCGCCAGCGTGATGGGGCGAATGCGTAGCGAAGTGTCGGAAGCGATAGTCATCGTCTGGCTCGGAATAAGAAAATCAAAAAGAGTGTAATAACATCGCTCGCCGGGTGATGCAATGGCTGCGGCGTTGAGAAAATTTCAGTCTGGCGCAGGGAGAAAAGGGGATATCGCAAAAACCGTAGCATCCTGCTCACCCTGACGCCGGTAAAGCACGGCGCATAAAAAAACACCCCGGCGGCGTAAGCCGTCAGGGTGAGTAGAAAGGCGGAATAAACCGTAACGAAGCGCGACGCCACGGTTGCTTCCAGCCTTACAGCGCGGCGATCACGCCCTGCTGTTCGATCAGTTTGGCTTTGCCCTGTTCCAGCTCCGCCATACGGTCGCGTTCTTTTGCTACTACCGCTTCTGGCGCGCGCGCGACGAAGGATTCGTTGCCCAGACGAGACTGAATTTTCTCCATCTCGGCTTCGACTTTCGCCAGCTCTTTCGCCAGACGATCCAGCTCCGCCTCTTTATCCACCAGACCCGCCATCGGGATCAACAGCTCGGCGCCGTCCACCAGTTTGGTGACGGAAAGTGGGCCTTTATCGCCCTGCGGCAGCAGCGTGATATCGCTAAGACGCGCCATCGCCTGCAGGAAGGTGCGGTTATCGGTCACGCGACGCTGGGCATCGGCGCTGGCGCCGCGCAGCAGCAGCTCCAGCGGTTTGCCCGGAGAGATGTTCATCTCGGCGCGAATATTACGCACCGCCACGATCGCCTGCTTCAGCCATTCGGTATCGGCCAGTGCCGCATCGTCCGTTTTCGTCGCGTCATACGACGGGAACGGTTGCAGCATGATGGTATCGTCGCTGATGTTTTTCAGCACTTTCACGCGCTGCCAGATGGTCTCGGTAATGAACGGAATGATCGGATGCGCCAGACGCAGCAGCGCCTCCAGCACCGTCACCAGCGTATGGCGCGTGCCGCGCAGCTCCGCCTCGGAACCGTTGTGCATTACCGGCTTGGTCAGCTCCAGATACCAGTCGCAGAACTGATTCCAGGTGAACTCGTACAGAATGTTGGCGGCGATATCGAAGCGATAGCTGTCCAGCGCCTCGCGGTACGCCTTCACCGTGTTGTTGAACTCGGCCAGAATCCAGCGATCCGCCAGCGACAGCGTCATTTCGCCGCCGTTCTGTCCGCAATCTTGATCTTCGGTGTTCATCAGCACAAAGCGGCTGGCGTTCCACAGCTTGTTGCAGAAGTTGCGGTAGCCTTCCAGACGCTTCATATCCCAGTTGATATCGCGGCCGGTAGAGGCGAGCGCCGCCAGGGTAAAACGCAGCGCGTCGGTGCCCGCCGGCTCGATGCCGTTCGGGAACTGCTTCTCGGTGCGCTTGCGGATTTTCTCCGCCAGCTGCGGCTGCATCATGTTGCCGGTGCGTTTTTCCAGCAGCGCTTCAAGCGTAATGCCGTCCACCATATCCAGCGGATCGATGACGTTGCCTTTCGATTTCGACATCTTCTGGCCTTCTTCATCGCGGATCAAACCGGTCATATAGACGGTTTTAAACGGCACCTGCGGCTTGCCGTTTTCATCCTTCATGAAGTGCATGGTCAGCATGATCATGCGCGCGATCCAGAAGAAGATGATGTCGAAGCCGCTTACCAGCACGCTGGTCGGGTGGAAGGTGCGCAGCGCTTCGGTGTTTTCCGGCCAGCCCAGGGTAGAGAAGGTCCAGAGACCAGAGGAGAACCAGGTGTCCAGCACATCTTCGTCCTGACGCAGCGCGATGCTGGCGTCGATCTGGTTTTCCGCGCGCACTTCTTCTTCGCTGCGGCCAACATAGACGTTGCCTTCTTCGTCATACCAGGCGGGAATGCGGTGGCCCCACCACAGCTGACGGGAGATACACCAGTCCTGAATATCGCGCATCCAGGAGAAGTACATGTTTTCATACTGCTTCGGCACAAACTGAATGTCGCCGTTTTCTACCGCTTCCACCGCAAATTTCGCCAGCGGCGCGGTGCGCACGTACCATTGGTCGGTCAGCATCGGCTCGATAACGACGCCGCCGCGATCGCCGTAAGGCACGGTCAGATCGTGGGCTTTCACTTCTTCCAGCAGGCCCAGCTCGTCCACGGCGGCGACGATCGCTTTACGCGCGGCGAAACGTTCCATATTGCGGAACGCTTCCGGCAGCGTGGCGTCGTAGACGTCGGACGCTTCGCCGTTAGTGTCGTAAACCTGCGCGCTTTCACGGATATCGCCGTCAAAGGTCAGGATATTGATCATCGGCAGCTTATGACGACGACCAACTTCATAGTCGTTGAAGTCGTGCGCCGGGGTGATCTTCACACAGCCGGTACCTTTTTCCATATCGGCATGTTCGTCGCCCACGATCGGAATACGACGGTTCACCAGCGGCAGCATAACGAATTTGCCGATCAGATCTTTATAACGCGGATCTTCCGGGTTGACCGCCACGCCGGTATCGCCCAGCAGGGTTTCCGGGCGAGTGGTGGCCACGACCAGGTAATCTTTGCCGTCAGCGGTTTTCGCGCCGTCGGCCAGCGGGTAGCGGATATGCCACATGGACCCTTTGGTTTCGCGGTTTTCCACTTCCAGATCGGAGATGGCGGTGCGCAGTTTCGGGTCCCAGTTGACCAGGCGTTTGCCGCGGTAGATCAGGTTTTCTTTATGCAGGCGAACGAAGACCTCTTTAACAGCGTTAGAGAGACCCTCATCCATGGTAAAGCGCTCGCGCTCCCAGTCGACGGAGTTGCCGAGACGGCGCATCTGGCGGGTAATGGTGCCACCAGACTCCGCTTTCCACTGCCACACTTTGTCGATAAAGGCGTCGCGACCATAATCCTGGCGTGTTTTGCCTTCTTCAGCGGCGATCTTACGCTCTACGACCATCTGAGTCGCGATACCGGCGTGGTCGGTGCCCACCTGCCACAGCGTGTTCTTACCCTGCATGCGCTGGTAACGCACCATGGTGTCCATAATGGTTTGCTGAAAGGCGTGACCCATATGCAAGCTACCGGTAACGTTCGGCGGCGGGATCATGATGCAGAAGCTTTCCTGGCTGGCATCGCCATTCGGTTTGAAGTAGCCCTGCTTTTCCCAATGCTCGTAAAGCGGCTGTTCGATCTCTTGCGGATTATATGTCTTTTCCATTTCTGCTATGTCGTTTGCGGCTGTGGCGGGGTTGCCGTATTCAAGTGGAAGCCGACGCTGCGATACGCTTTATAACGGTCGCGCGCCTGCTGTTTCAAAGATTCTTCGTAAGGGACAAAGTCTATCACTTCATGGAAAGCGGTGGCAAAATCTGCAAACTGCGGCAGCAGGCTGATCAGCAGATCGCGCGGCGCGTTGCCGCGGCGCTGCGGCCAGGCGAGCTCTACCGGTGCGCCATATTTCGGCCCTTCGCCAGCCAGATTGTGCGGCACAAAGGCGTTAGCCGGGCGCTGCCACAGGGCTTCATCCAGTCGGATGGCCTGCTGCTCATCTTCACAAGCGATCAGCACGCGCTTGCCTTCACGCCAGCGCATTTCCGCTAAATCGCACACCAGCGCCTCGACGGCGCTCAATCCTTCCGTCTGCGCATCGGTTTCCAGAAGATAGAAGGTGGCCTTTTTCATCATTTATGCCTGTCGGCGTCGGACTTTGATGTCAGACGCGGAGTTAATGCCTGATTCGTGTTCTAACATTTGACGCGGCGTACCGGTAAAACGCGGCGGCCTGCGTCGTTTCCGAAAGCGCAAACCGGCTACGCCGCTTAAGTTTTGGCGGCGTAGCCGTCAGCGTTATAACAGCTTAGTCGTCGCCATTCATTCCGGCGCGGTTCAGCAGGAACTGAGAGAGCAGGGCGACCGGACGGCCGGTAGCGCCTTTGGCCTTACCGGAACGCCAGGCGGTGCCGGCGATATCCAGGTGCGCCCAGTTATATTTACGGGCGAAGCGCGCCAGGAAGCAGGCCGCGGTAATCGCGCCGCCGGGACGGCCGCCGATATTCGCCATATCGGCGAAGTTGGATTCCAGCTGTTCCTGATATTCGTCAGCCATCGGCAGACGCCAGGCGCGGTCGCCCGCCTGCTCGGAAGCGCCGATCAGCTCGTGCGCCAGCGGATTATGGTTCGACAGCAGGCCGCTGATATGGTGGCCCAGCGCGATCACGCAGGCGCCGGTCAGTGTGGCGACGTCAATCACCACTTCAGGATCGAAGCGTTCAACGTAGGTCAGCGCGTCGCACAGCACCAGACGTCCTTCCGCATCGGTGTTCAGCACTTCCACCGTCTGGCCTGACATGGTGGTCAGCACGTCGCCCGGACGGAACGCGCGACCGCCCGGCATGTTTTCACAGCCCGCCAGCACGCCCACTACGTTCAGCGGCAGGTTCAGCTCCGCCACCATACGCATGACGCCATAGACGGACGCGGCGCCGCACATATCATATTTCATCTCATCCATGCCTTCGGCCGGCTTGATGGAGATGCCGCCGGAGTCGAAGGTCAGCCCTTTGCCCACCAGCACAATCGGTTTCGCTTCCGGGTCGGGGCTGCCTTTATAGTCGATCACCGACATCAGCGATTCGTTCTGCGAACCCTGGCCCACCGCCAGATAGGCGTTCATGCCCAGCTCTTTCATCTGCTGTTCGCCGATGACGCGGGTGGTGATGTTCTTGCTGTAGGCGTCGGCCAGCTGGCGCGCCTGTGAAGCGAGATAGGCGGCGTTGCAGATGTTCGGCGGCATGTTGCCCAGATCTTTCGCCGCTTTTACGCCGGCGGCGATCGCCAGTCCGTGCTGGATCGCGCGCTCACCGCTGGTCAGTTCGCGGCGCGTCGGCACGTTGAATACCATTTTGCGCAACGGACGACGCGGTTCGACTTTATTGCTTTTCAGCTGGTCGAAGCAGTAAAGGGTCTCTTTCGCCGTCTCTACCGCCTGACGCACTTTCCAGTAGGTGTTGCGTCCTTTCACGTGCAGTTCAGTCAGGAAGCAGACCGCTTCCATCGAGCCGGTGTCGTTCAGCGTATTGATCGTTTTCTGAATCACCTGCTTATACTGACGTTCATCCAGCTCGCGTTCTTTACCGCAGCCAATGAGCAAAATACGCTCGGAAAGAATATTCGGCACATGATGCAGCAGCAGCGTCTGGCCTACTTTACCTTCCAGCTCGCCGCGGCGCAGCAGGGCGCTGATATAGCCGTCGCTGATTTTATCCAGCTGCTCGGCGATCGGCGACAGACGGCGCGGTTCGAAGACGCCCACAACGATACAGGCACTACGCTGTTTCTCCGGGCTACCGCTTTTTACACTGAACTCCATGCACTCTCCTGAATCTTAAAGACAACGGCGCTGGCTGCGGCTAGAATGTACCGCTTCGTAACGCTTACGCCGTTGCGTACGACGTTTCTGATAAAAAAGGACGTCAGTTTGTGTTTCAGTGACATTGTTATTTTTTACGTCACCTGAACGCTTGTGTCATACACTAGATCTATGACAACGGCCATTGATGATGAAAAATGGCGAATAAGCGTTGAAACTATCGATTTTCCAGCAAAAAGACAAGTTTTCACAGGCATACGAAGCGTGATTATCATTAGATATCTGGTTCGGGAAACGCTCAAAAGCCAGCTGGCAATACTCTTTATCCTGCTGTTGATCTTCTTCTGTCAGAAGCTAGTCAGGATCCTGGGCGCTGCCGTCGATGGTGAGATCCCGACAAACTTAGTTCTTACCCTGTTGGGGCTCGGCGTGCCGGAAATGGCGCAGCTTATCCTGCCTCTCAGTCTGTTTCTGGCCATTTTGATGACGCTGGGGCGGCTCTACACCGAAAGTGAAATTACGGTGATGCACGCCTGCGGCCTCAGCAAGGCGGTGCTGGTCAAAGCGGCGATGTTCCTGATGCTGCTGACCGCGGCGGCGGCGGCGGTCAACGTCGTCTGGCTCAGCCCCTGGTCGTCGCGCTATCAAAGCGAAGTGACGCAGAACGCCAAGGCCAACCCCGGCGCCGCGGCGCTGGCGGCCGGGCAGTTCCAGCAGTCGAGCGACGGCAACAGCGTGCTGTTTATAGAAGACGTGAAGGGCAATCAGTTTGGCCACGTTTTCCTTGCGCAGCTGCGTCCGAAAGGCAACGCGCGTCCATCGGTGGTGATGGCGGACAGCGGCCATATGGAGCAGCGGCCGGACGGCTCGCAGGTGGTGACGCTGGACAAAGGCACGCGCTTTGAAGGCACCGCGCTGCTGCGCGACTTCCGCATTACCGACTTCACTAACTATCAGGCGATCGTCGGTTATAAAACCGCGACGCTCGATCCTGACGACGCGGAGCAGGCGGCGTTCGTTAACCTGTTCGGCAATCCGTCGCCGGGTTTCCGTTCTGAGCTGCACTGGCGCCTGACGCTGATCTTCTCGGTGCTGGTGATGGCGTTGATGGTGGTGCCGCTGAGCGTGGTGAACCCGCGCCAGGGCCGCGTGTTGTCGATGCTGCCGGCGATGCTGCTTTATCTCATTTTCTTCCTGTTGCAAAGCTCGCTGAAATCAAACGCCTCGAAAGGGCGGCTCGATCCGGCGATCTGGATGTGGGTGGTGAACCTGAGCTATCTGGCGCTGGCGATTGGGCTGAACCTGTGGGATACGGTGCCGATGCGGCGCCTGCGCGCCCGCTTTACGCGTGGAGGCTCAGTCTGATGTTTGGCGTACTCGACCGCTATATCGGTAAAACCATCTTTAATACCATCATGCTGACGCTGTTTATGCTGGTTTCCCTTTCCGGCATTATCAAGTTCGTCGATCAGCTGCGTAAAACCGGACAGGGCGCCTATACCGCGCTGGATGCAGGCTACTACACGCTGCTGAGCGTGCCGAAAGATATCGAAATCTTCTTCCCGATGGCGGCGCTGCTTGGCGCGCTGTTGGGGCTCGGCACGCTGGCGCAGCGCAGTGAACTGGTGGTGATGCAGGCGTCCGGCTTCACCCGCTTGCAGATTGCGCTCTCGGTGATGAAAACCGCGATTCCGCTGGTACTGCTGACCATGGCGATCGGCGAATTCGTCGCCCCGCAGGGCGAGCAGATGGCGCGTAACTTCCGCGCGCAGCAGCTACTCGGCGGTTCGCTGCTCTCCACGCAGACCGGCCTGTGGGCGAAAGATGGCAATAACTTCATCTATATCGAACGCATCAAGGGCGACAACCAGCTGGACGGCGTCAGCATCTACAACTTCAACGATGAACGTCGTCTGAAGAGCGTACGCTACGCGGCCACTGCGACGTGGGATAAAGAGACGCGTCGCTGGAAACTGGGGCAGGTGGATGAATCAGACCTCAATAATCCGCAGCAGATTAGCGGCAAGCAGAGCCTCAACGGCGAATGGAAAACTACCCTGACGCCGGACAAGCTTGGCGTCGTGGCGCTCGATCCCGACGCGTTGTCGATTCGTGGTCTCTATAACTACGCCAAATATCTGACGCAGAGCGGCCAGGAAGCGGGACGCTACCGCCTCAATATGTGGGGCAAAATTTTTCAACCATTATCGGTCGCCGTGATGATGCTGATGGCGCTCTCCTTTATCTTCGGTCCGCTGCGCAGCGTATCGATGGGCGTGCGCGTCGTTACCGGTATTAGCTTCGGCTTTCTGTTCTACGTGCTGGATCAGATCTTTGGCCCGCTCAGCCTGGTGTATGGATTGCCGCCGATAATGGGCGCCATTCTCCCCAGCGCGGCTTTCTTCGCCATCAGCGTCTGGATGCTGATGAAGCGTCGTTAATCCTCTGGCGCGGCACGCTGCTGCCGCGCCAGCTTATCTTCCCCTTTATTTTTACCTTCCCGCGATAGCGAACGCCTTATGGCCCTGACAGGATAAATGTAAATTTGGGCGCTTCACTGCCTTCTGCCGCTACGTTTATTAAATCCTGATTATTTAGAGTCAGTTATTACGCCGCGCGTTTTTATCCCAACCAGGATACATATAGAAGTTAATTTTTTGTTAATGAAAATGGCAGCAAACAGGGCCATTTAATCATTCATTGTCAGGCCAATTTATATTTCTTAACAATTTGCCCTGGTCGATTATTTCATAATTCACCGTTTGGTCTATGCTTTATAACTATTACGGTAAGTTATCGGTAAACAACCAGATAATGAACGCAAACTCTGACACGGCGCTATTCGCGGAGGAAAAGTAATGGATAAGAAAATTGCGCCGCAACAGGACGAAGCGGAACAGCATGAAATCATTCCGTTGGCAGAGGAGCAGGCGGAGGTTACCACCACTCGCGTAGTGGACCGCCGCATCCGTATTCACCGCTCTACCACGACGGCTGAGAAGCTGTTGGAGACGGAACTCTGGCATGAAGAGGTAGAGATAAAACATATCGCAAAAAATGAAACGCTTGAGGAAGGTTATTTTCCCCAGGTGCGACAGGAAGGCGATGTGTTAATTGTGCCGGTAATTGAAGAGCAGGTAGAAATTATTCGGCGCCATATATTAAAGGAAGAAGTTCATATTCATAAGCTGAAAAAGAATGAGCAATTTCAGCAAAAAGTTACATTACGTAGCCAGGAGATAGAGATCAGCAAGGAAGATAATTAACCGTAAACCTAAGCACGAGGAGACTATTATGGCACATGAAAAAATCGTTACTGCTTTTAATCAAATACAGCAGGCGGAAGTCGCTAAAGAGAAACTGATTGCCGAAGGTATCGCGGAAAATCATATTGATATTATTTCAGGTGAAAGATTACGCGTAGAAGGTAAAGAGATCCGTCACCCAAGCTTCTGGCAGCGCCTGTTCGGCGATGACGTAGATGACGACTACGCAACCGAGTACAACAAAGCCATTCAGGGCGGCGGCGTACTGCTGACAGTCCGTGCGCGCAAAGAAGATGCGGACCGTATTGAAACGCTGTTGGATCAATACTCCACCGACTATACCGCTTCTTATAACCGCGGCGCCTCGACCACTGACCGTGAATTCCTGGGCGAAACCGATGATGTTTCTGGTCGCACCACTTCAGCTGGTTTCAACGCTGGCGCTAAAGGCGTAACAGGCGATACTGACCCGACGGCGGGCGTACCGGGCACGCTGGATCACGACAGCGGTAAATCTACGGCAGGCAAAACAGGCGCAACCGATCTGCTGACCGGCAAGGATAGCACCACCGGCGTAACTGGTGCTTCAACCACCGGTGTAACCGGCACCACCGCAGCAGGCGTAACGGGCGCAGCCCTGACGGGCAGTGAAAACCATGAAGCGCTGAAGCTGGCGGAAGAACAGGTTGATATTGGCAAACGTCAGGTCAGCGATGGCGTGGTGCGTCTGCGTCGTTATACCGTTGAAGACGAAGTGGCTGAAGACGTTTCGCTGTTTGAACAGCATGCTGACGTATTCCGCACTGCGGTTGACGAGCCCGCTTATCTGAGCGACGTCGACTGGTCTGAAAAAACCATCGAAGTGGAAGAATCCCATGAAGTGCCGACGGTAAGCAAAACCGCGCGCATTAAAGAAGAGGTTGGCGTACGCAACGAAACGTCTGAGCGCGTAGAAACGGTGAAAGATACCGTACGTCGTCAGGAAGTTGAAGTGGAACAGACCGGCGGCACCGGCCTTGAAAAAGATCGCCTGACCGGCGTCGGCTCAACTACCGGAACCACAGCTGGCACGACCGGAACCACGACTGGCGCGACCGGAACCACAGCTGGCGCGGCCGGAACCACCACCGGCGTTACTGGCGCGACAGACGTCACCGGCACTACGACCACCGGCTTTGAGAAAGACAGCCTGACCGGCAGCGACCTGGATAAAGATCCGCTGACTGGCGTTAAGAAGTAATCATGCCCTTAGCCCGCGCTGAGCCATTGCCACAGCGCGGGCAGCTGCGTTATTCCCCACAGCAGCAGTCCGATACAGCCTCCCACCAGCGTGCCGTTAATCCGTATAAACTGTAAATCTTTACCGATATTCAGTTCGATCTGCTGCGACATCTCGCGTGCGTCCCAGCTTTTCACCGTGTCGCTGATATGCCGGGTAAGAAAGGCGGCGAACTCCGGCGCCACCGTCTGCGCCGCCTGTTCCATATGCTGATTCAGCGATGCGCGCAGCGCGCCGTCAGTTACCAGCGTTTCGCCCAGCCACAGGCCCGCTTCGGTAACACGCTGGCCGATGCGTGAATCTTCTGCGTTCAGATCGGCCTTCAGCCAGCTTCGCAGGTCGCCCCACAGCTCGCCGATATAGCGGTTAAGCGCCTCGTCTTCTTTCAAATAGCCTTTAATCGTTTCCGCGCGCTCCGCCATATCGGGATCGTTCTTCAGGCGCGTAATCAGTTTTTCCACGGCGCGGTTAAAGCCCAGACGAAGCTCATGGCCCTGATCCTGGCTGACATCGTCCAACAGCGAATTTACCGCACTGGAGACCAGCTCGGCGCTGTGCTCGCCCAGCCATTCGGTCGGCAGCACCCTGGCCTTAATCGGATGTTCGCGTTTCAGCCAGCGCACAATCTGCATGGCGATAAACTCACGCGTGCTCTCCTTATTAAGCAGACGCAGCAGTTGTTCAATCGCCGCATCGAGCAGCGCCTGATGGCGATTATTTTTGGTCAGGCTTTCCAGCAGCAGGGCGCTGGACTGGGTTAAATCGACCTTATCGATCGCCTTATGCACCGCGCGGCGGATAAAACCCTGGATGCGCGCGTCGTCGGTAAAGTCGAGAAAGCCGCGCATCAGTTGCAGCAGATGTTGCCCTACCCGCTGTGCATTGTCCGGGGCGCTCAGCCAGTTACCGATCAGCTGCGCAGGATCGTGACGGCGTATCAGCGCCAGCAGTGACTCGGTGCCTAAAAACTTCTCCTGAACAAAACGGCCGAGATTTTCGCCGATGCGATCTTTATTGCGGGGAATAATGGCGGTATGGCGGGAAATAAAGGGCACCGGCACACGACGAAACAGGGCTACGACGGCAAACCAGTCGGCCAGCGCCCCCACCATGGCGGCTTCCGCGATCGCTTTTACGCCGCTGACCCAAAGCCGGGGTGGCAAAAACAGTGTGGTAATAAAGGTAGCTGCGGCAATCAGCAGCAGTGAAAGCGCCAGGCGCTTAGCTCGCTTGAGTTCGTTTATTTTCTCCATGCTACCAGCATAGCGTAGCGCGTTAAGAAAATCGTGCGCCTTTCGTCGCGAGCATCGGCTTTGAAATCCGTTTCAGCCAAAGGCGATCCACAGCGCAAGTAAGGTAGCCAGCAGAAGCAGCCACAGCGCCAGCAACAGCCTGATGCCGCCTTTCTTCCGCTGCGGCGCATTGGTTTTGTCTGTTGCCGTTGCATCCGACACTAACGCTATCAGCGCCTTATCTTCGCTTTCTTCTACCCGCGCAGAAAGGGTAATGCCTTTTTTCGGTACGGTAATAATGATGTTTTCATCGATACCGGCGCGCTTTAAAGTTTTTCGTAAGATAGAGATGTTTTGATAAAGCGTATTAACTGTTACTTCCATCCCATGTTTCCGCCAAACCTCGTTCATAAACTCATCCTGCTTAATAATATCTCCTCTGCGCTCAATCAGTAATGCCAGACAGCGGCTTGCTGGCTGATTAATTTTCATATCTTTTTCCGGGTAAAATTTACTTGAGGTTAAAGTATGATTTACCGGATCGAAGATAACATTATTATTAATGCAGTAGAACATGATTAATTCCTCGGAGGTATTATCCATAAGTAACAACATGCAACTGGCGAATAGCGGCTCAC